>DATMKC010000175.1:0-2316 GCA_035553555.1 Egibacteraceae bacterium
GCCCCCAGCTCGCGCACCAGCTCGCGCTTGTCCTCGGTGGATGCGGCGCCGATCACGCGCCCGGCGCCGAACTGCTTGGCGAGCTGCACGGCCAGCGAGCCGACCCCGCCGGCGGCCGCGTGCACGACCACCGACTCGCCCGGCTCGATGCGCGCCGAGGTGCGCAGGATGTGCCAGGCGGTGAGCCCTTGCAGCAGCAGCGCCAGTGCCTGGCCGTCGTCCACGCCGTCCGGGACGTCGAACAGCAGCGGCTCCCAGGCCACGGCTCGTTCCGCGTACGCCCCGCCGTCGACGAAGGCGACTACGCGACGCCCGTCCGGCGTGGTGCCGGCCACCTCGGCGCCGGGGATCATCGGCAGGGTGGTGGGGGACAGGTAGCTGTTCTCGGCCTGATGCGTGTCGGCGTAGTTGACGCCGACGCGCGCGACGTCCAACAGCACTTGCCCGGGCTTGGGCTGCGGGTCCGGAAGCTGCACGATCTGCAGCACCTCGGGTCCGCCGAACTCTTCGATCTGGATCGCGCGCATGTGCTCCCGCTCTCGTCGCCCACCGGCTTGCCAGGCGGGAGCATAGAGGCGGACAGGCCGGATGCGCCCCCTGGGCCATCGGGCCGGGTAATCGGGTGGTTGCGGGTCCTTCCCGGGGCGTAGGCTTGCGCCGACGGCGCGGGGCCGCCTCCACGGCCCATCCCCACGACGCGCACCGACCAGAAAGCGACCAGCTGGACGTGGCAGACCAAGCCGGACGGCGAATCCTCATCACCGGCATCGCGAGTCCTCTCGCGGCGCGCCTCGCCGCGCGCCTGGAGGCAGACGACCGGGTCGAGCACCTGGTCGGGATCGACCTGCGCGAGCCGGCGCGGAAGCTCGAGCGCACCGAGTACGTGCGCGCGGACCTGCGCAACCCGCTGGTCGCGAAGATCCTCGACTCCAGCCGCGCCGACACGGTGGTGCACCTGTCCATCACCGCGGCGCCGCACCGCGCCGGCGGCCGCGCGCGCATGAAGGAACTCAACGTCATCGGCACCATGCAGCTGCTGGCGGCGGCGCAGAAGTCGACGCGGCTGCGCAAGCTGGTGCTGAAGTCGACCACCGCCGTGTACGGCAGCAACTACGCCGACCCCGCGCTGTTCCGCGAGGAGGTCGCGCCGGGCGGCGCGCCGCGCTCCGGCTACTCCAAGGACGCCGTGGAGGTGGAGGGCTACGGCCGCGCGTTCGGCCGCCGCCGCAGCGACGTCACCTTGAGCGTGCTGCGGTTCGCCAACTTCATCGGTCCCGACGTCGACTCGCCGCTGACGCGCTACCTGGCGCTGCCCGTGGTCCCGATGGTGCTGGGCTACGACCCGCGCCTGCAACTGGTCCACTCCGACGACGCCGTGGAGATCCTGTACCGCTCCACCATGGAGGAGCACCCGGGCATCTACAACGTCGCCGGGCCGGGGATCGTGTACCTGTCCCAGGCCGTGCGCCTGGCCGGCAAGCCGTCCATCCCGGTGCCGCACCCGTTCGTGAACGGCCTGGCGGGCATGGTGCGCCGCAGCGGGGTGGTCGACTTCTCGCCCGAGCAGCTGCAGTTCCTCATGTTCGGCCGCGTCGGCTCCATCGACCGCATGCGCGCCGAGTTCGGCTACACACCGGCGTACTCCACCAAGGAAGCCCTGCTGGACTTCCTGCGGTCGGGCAGGGTCACGCCGCTGATCGACCGGGAACGAGTGGAGCGCGCCGAGCGCGATCTCGGCGAGCTGATCAAGCGCGCCGGGCGCATGCTGGCGCCGCAGCGTTGAGCAGGACCGACGACGGTTCGAGGATGTGACCAGGATGAGCAGGGCAGGACAAGCGGGAGCAGGCGCGGAGGTCATCGACCTCGACCCGGTGCGACGGCGAGGCGCCGCCAGGCGCGACGGCGCGCCCCGGCAGCGCTGCGCCCACCGCGCGGGCGACGTCGCCTGCCGCAACTACGCCGGGCCGACCGGTTACTGCCGCGTCCACGAGCCCGAGGATGCGGCCGCTCCGGTGGCTCGACCCGAGACGTTCGGCGCGCCGCCGCCGCTTGACCCGGAGGACTTCGACGAGGCGGTCGACAAGGCCCTTGCCTTCCTGCGCCGCCGGCTCACCGGCGACTACGAGGTCGACGTCTTCGGCTTCGACCGCGAGCTCACCGAGCAGGTGCTGATGCCGCTCGCGCGGCCGCTGTATCAGAAGTACTGGCGGGTGCGCACGGTCGGGCTGGAGCACGTGCCCAGCGACAGCGGCGCGCTGGTCGTGGCCAACCACGCCGGCACGCTGCCGTTCGACGCGATCATGACCAAGATGGCCC
>DATMKC010000176.1:0-3173 GCA_035553555.1 Egibacteraceae bacterium
GCCGCGACCAGCGCGTCGATGGCGGCGGGCAGCTCACCGTCGGCGCGCGCGGCCACCGCCTCCGCCAGCCAGTCGGCGTCGGGGCTGTCCGGCAGCGGCACCTCGGTGTCCGGCTCGCGGCGCAGCAGCGCGGCGGCCACCCCGGGCCGGCGGCCCACCGCGGCCAGGTCCGCGTGGACCTCCTCGCGCAGCCACTGCCACACCAGCCCCTGAGCCCGGGCGACATCCTGAGCGACGCGCTCGGCATGGCCCTTGATGCCCAGGCGGTAGGCCGTCTGCAGGGCGTGGCGGCCCTTCTCCACGGCCTTGGGCCGCTCGGCCAGGACCTGCCGGCATTCGTCGGGGCGCTCGCGGAACAACTCCCACATGAAGAACAGGTCCCGGTAGCGCCCGGCGGCGGCGGAGGCCAGGAAGTGGCGCGCCAGCGCCTCCACGCCCAGCAGCGCCGCCGCGGTGACCGGTGGCAGCTCGGTGATGAGCTCCTCCTTGACCTTGCGGCCCAGGCGCGAAAGCTGCGGGTCCGGCGCCAGCACGTAGGCCAGCGCCGCCTCGCTGTCCGAGCCGATGCGCCGGACGATGTCGCGCGGCTCCGGCGGCGGCGCCTTCTTCTTGCCCTGCTTCTTCGGCTCGTCGGGAGCCGCGGCGGGCTCGGCGGACACGTCGGGCGTGGGCGAGGTCATGGCGGGCTGCCTTCTGCCGGGCGGTCGGACTGGTCCCGCGGGCGGGCGCGCGCGAGGGTCGGCGGGTCAGGGACGCGACCGAGGATACTGTGCGGCCGCTTGCGCGGAGCGCGCGGCGGCGTTCGCCGCGGGGCGCAGGCGCCGCGATCGCGCGGCCAGCCGCAGCAGGTCCAGGGCCGGCTGGTGCGCCCGGTCGCGCAGCAGGTCCAGCGTCGTCTCCACCGCGCGCTCCGCCACGGCGCTGCGCGGACGGGGGTCCATGAGGTTGCGCGAGAACACCGCGAGGTCGCGCGCGGTCGGCTGGAGCACCAGCGTCGGCGTGCCGTCCTCGCGCAGGGCGCGCAGCTCGGCGTCCAGGCGCCGCCCGGCCATGCGCCGCAGCGGGTACAGGTAGCGGTCCACGAAGCCGCTGGCCGCGTGCCCCTCCAGGCTGGACATGGGGTTGACCACCAGGACCAAATCCAGGTCCATCCCCGTGAGCACGTCGGCGTTGCTGGGGGAGTGGATGCCGCCGTCGACGTAGCGCTCCCGCCCGATGCGCACCGGGCGGTACAGGCCCGGGATGGCGCACGACGCGCGCACCGCGCGGTCCAGGTGCGCGCGCTGGGACCCGGGCCGGCCGAACACCTCGCGCTCGCCGGTGCGCAGGTTCACGGCGGTGATCCACGTCCGCGGGTGGTGCACCCAGCCGGCCGGCACCACGCCGCGCAGCGCGCGGCCGATGGCGGCGTTGGTCAGCACGCCCTCGGGCAGCCACGCGGACAGCACCACCTCCGGCCGGTAGCGCCACGGGCGCACCAGCGCCCGCGCCGCCAAGGACTTCGAGGACGGTCCCAGCTTCGGCAGCGCGCGCGCCGGCGTGAAGATCTCGCGCAGGGTGGCGTCCTCGCCGTGGTCCACGTGCTCGTCGTCGCCGGGGTCCGCGTCCGCCGGGCGGAACGTGAACGCCTCCGGCAGGCGCCCGCCCCGCGTGCGCCACAGGCCGAACAGCGCCGGCATCCCGGCGCCGTACAGCGCCGCGTGGACGGACCCGGCGCTCGTGCCCACCAGCGCCGTGGCCGTGCGCGGCTCGAAGCCGGTGACGGCGTGCAGCGCCGCCATCACCCCCGACAGGTAGGCGTTGCCCAGGACGCCGCCGGCGCCCAGCACCACGCCGATGCGCGGGCGGCGCTCGAACAGCTCCGGATGCGCGATGACGTGCCGGTCCGGCAGCCCCTGCAGCACCGCGTCGGTGAGGTCGCCGCCCAGGTCCACCTTGGCGCGCGGCGCGCGGCGTCGGTCCGGCGCCGGCGGCTTGTCCGCCGCGCCGGGGGTCTCGGCGCTCATGGCGTCGTGGCCGCGCTGACGCGGCGCTCCAGCCAGCGGTGCAGGTCGCCGGCTACGCGGTCCGGGTCCTCGATCATCGGCACATGGCCCAGGTCCTCGTAGCGCACGTGGTCCCAGTCCGGGCGGTGGCGCAGCAGCAGGGCGCCGGTCTCCGGGCGGATGAGCCGGTCCTGGGCGCCCTGCAGGTACAGCCCGGGCGCGCCGATGCGGGCGACGGCGTCCCACACGCGGTTGCGCCCCACGGTGACGGCGCGCACGACGTCCCGGGCGGCCTGGAGGAACGCGCGGTGCGCGTACGGCATGGTGCGCCGGCGCGCGGCCAGGTCGGTGTGGGCGTCCAGCAGTTCGGCGTCCAGGGCCTCGGGATCGGCGACGCACAGCGCCATGGTCTGCTGGACCTGCTGGCGCGGGCTCAGCCGCCGCTGGCGCCGCGCGAGCACGGACTCGCCCACGCGCGGCAGCGCGAACGCCGCGAAGTTCGCCACCACCTGCGGGTCCAGGCGGGCGCCCAGCGGCGCGGGCACGGCCGGGTTCACCAGCGCGATCCCGCGCACCAGCTCCGGGTGGCGCGCCGCGAGGCCGAGCGAGAGCAGCCCGCCCATGGAGTTGCCCACCAGCACGACGGGGCCGCCGGGGGCCACGGTGGCCAGGAAGCCGCGCAGCAGGTCGCCGTTGTCGGCCAGGGTGGCGCGGCGCTCCCCGCCGTCGGCGGCGGCCAGCGGGGTGAGGCCGAAGCCGGCGAGGTCCGGCGCCCACACCGTGCCGACGTCCGGCAGGGCGGCCAGCAGCGGTCCGATGAGCCGCCAGTTCAGGTGGGAGCCGCCCAGGCCGTGCACGCACACCACGGTGAGGGCGCCGCCGGTGCCGGCCGCGCCCCAATGGGCGGCGTGGACGTCGTGGGCGCCGGGCCCCCTGCGCAGGGCCGCCCGCTCCACGCGGATCCGCTCGGATCGCATCCGCCCGGCCTAGTCGGCCGGCGGGATCTGGAGCTCCTGGCCGACCCGCAGCTTGTTGTTCTTGTCGATCCCGTTGGCGTCGGCGATGAGGTTGAACTTGGTGCCGTCGCCGTAGACGTCCTGGGCGATGGAGATCAGCGTGTCCCCGGACTTGACCGTGTAGGTGGTCCAGCCCTCGCGGGGGTCGGCTTCCTCGTCGGTGTCGGTGGGC
>DATMKC010000177.1:0-8017 GCA_035553555.1 Egibacteraceae bacterium
CCCCCGGGGCGGTTCCGCGGCCGGCCGGGCCCCGTCCTCCGGCCCCGCCGGCCTGCTGCTCGATGCCTTCGACGGGTTGCTGCTGGGAGCGCCGGTCGCCTACGTGCTGGCCCGCTCCGCCGCGCTGTAGGCAGTAAACACTGTTTACACTAGTCTGAGGCGCGTTCCTGCGCGGTTTTCCCTATCGGAACGGTTGTCGTAGGGAAAACCACGCCGTACAACCGTCGCCAGACCGAAGTTTTCGACGAGGAGGAGCGCGTGAGCGCCGTGTCGCTGGCCCCTGACCGTCCGGTGCGCCGCCGGACTGGCGTCAGCGTGGCCCGCGCGCTCGGCTCCTCCACCCGCGCGGGCATCTACGAGCACCTGCAGCAGGCCGCGGCGGCGCTGACCGTGCGCGAGATCGCCAAAGCGTTCGACCTGCACCCCAACGTGGCCCGGACGCACTTGGAGATGCTCGCCGACGCGGGACTGGTGGTGGTCGGGCGGCGCAAGCACCCCGGCGGCGGCCGCCCGGCCAAGCTCTACCTGGCGCGCGACGAGCACGACATCCCCGCCCAGGACGCGGACACGCCCGGACCCGCCGGCGCCTCGCAGGCGCCGGCGCTGCTGGTCCGGCTGCTCGCCACGCTGCTGGACGAGCCGAACCGCGGCAGCGGCATGGCGCAGCTCGCCAGAGCGCACGAGACCGCCGCCGCCGAAGGGCGGCGGCTCGTGGCCGGCGTGGGCGAGCGCGACAGCGCCGATGGCGTGGAGGCGGCCGCGCAGACGGCCGTGCGGGCGCTGCGCCCGTTCGCGCCGGAGGCCCGTGTGCTGAAGGCGGGCCAGGACTGGGTCGACCTCGCCGGCGTGCGGGGCCTGTTCCGCCTGCTGGCCGCCGCCCGGCCGGAGCTGGCCGACGTGCTCGAGCGCGGCCTGCTGTCGGGGGTGTTCGCGGCGGCGGGCGTGCCGGTGACCCTGGCCGACGCCGGCCCGGCGCCGGGGGGCGGGTCGATCTGGCGCGCCCGCGCCGTCCAGGCCGCGCCCAGCCGCAACGCCATCGAGCCGTCCGCGCGCATCGACGCTCGCGGCCTGCAGCGCGAGGCCGGCGTCGTCGAGGCGATGCGCGCCGTCACGGCGCTGCGCGCGGGCGAGATCCTGGAAGTCCTGGCCGAAGGCCCCGGCTCGCCCGCGGCGTTCGCCCGCTGGGCCGACCGGGCCGGCCACGAGCTGCTCGGTGTGGAGCGCGCCGTCGACGACACCGGCCGGCCGGGCATCCGGCTGCTGATCCGCAAGGGCGCGTCATGACGGTCGCCCTGCTGGTGTCCCACACGGCCGCGCAGGGCCTCGCGCTGGCGCGCGCCTGGGCCGAGTCGGGCGACGACGTCGTCGTGGTCCTGCTGGACGGCGCGGCCGCGGCGGCGCGTGACGGGCACGCCGACGCGCCCGCGCTGCGCGCCGCCCTGGCCGCCGGGGTGGCGGTCTCCGCGCACGACGACGCCCTGCGCCGTCGCGGCGTGACCGGCGGCGGGCTGACCGACGGGGTCAAGACCATCGACCTGGACGAGGTGGCGGACCTGGTGGCGGAGGGCGCGGACAAGGTGGTGTGGCTGTGAGCCGCCGTGTCGCGTTCGTGTTCACGGGCACGGCGCCGCCCGAGCAGTCGGCCACGGCGCTGAAGCTGGCGGAGCGCCTGCTCGCGCGCGGCCATCGCGTCACCGTGTTCGCGCACGAACGCGACACCACGCTGGCCGCCGGCACCGACGAGCTGGCGCGCGCCGCCGCGGGCCTGCTGCGGCGGGGCGTGCACGGCGGGACGCTGGACTGGGTCGTGGACGCCGCCGCCGCCGAGCGCCACGGCGTCGCGGCGACGCAGGCGCCCGGCGTGGTGCCGGGCGACCACTCGGACCTGTGGGCGTTCGTCCGTCACGCCGACGTGGTGCTGTCCGTGGGAGGTGGCGCCTGATGGCCAGGACGGTCGTGAGCCTGGTGCGCGGCACGCAGGGCTCGGCCCGTGCCACGGAGCCTGCGCTGGAGGCCAACGCCTACGCGGTCGCCGAGGACCTCGAGGTCCGCGTGGTGCTCGCCGGCGCGGCGGTGGAGCTGGCGCTGGCGGGAGCCGAGGCGCGCCCCGGCGAGCTCGCGGGCGTCGCGCTGCCGCCGTCCGCGAGCGGGCAGGACCTGCGCGGGCTGATCGAGAGCGGGGTGGCGGTGCTGGCGCTGGCGGACGACCTGGCCGCGCGCGGCATCGGCCGCGAGCTGCTGGTGGACGGAGTGGAGACGCTCCAGGGCGCGGACCTGGCGGCGCTGCTGCGCACCGCCGACGCGGTGCTGGCGTGGTGAAGGAGATCGACGTGAGCTTGACCGTGGACGTCGCCGGCGCGGCCCGGGACCTCGAGGAGGCCCCGGCCACCGAGATCCTGCGCTGGGCGATCGCCGAGGTGCCGCGCTTCGCGGTGTCGTCCAGCTTCGGCGCGGACAGCGCCGTGCTGCTGCACCTGCTGTCCACCGTCGACGCCGGCGTGCCCGTGCTGTTCCTGGAGACCGGCTTCCACTTCCCGGAGACGCTGCGCTACCGGCGCGACCTGGCCGCGCTGCTCGGCCTGACCGACGTGCGCGACCTGCGGGCGCAGCTCACCGTGGCCGAGCAGGCGCGCGAGCACGGTGGCGGCCTGTACGTGCGCGACGCCGACGCCTGCTGCGCCATCCGGAAGGTGGAGCCGCTGAACCGCGCGCTGCGCGAGTTCGACGGCTGGGCCTCGGGCGTGCGCCGCGAGCAGACCCCGGAGCGTGCCGACACGCCCGTGGTGCAGACGGTGACGCGGGAGGGCCGCGACCTGGTGAAGGTGTCCCCGCTCGCGCGCTGGAGCGCGCAGGACGTCGAGGACTACCTGGCGGCGCACGCGCTGCCGCGCCACCCGCTGGCGGAGGCGGGCTACCCCTCCATCGGCTGTGCGCCGTGCACGCGCGCGGTCGCGCCGGGCGAGGACCCCCGGGCGGGCCGCTGGGCGGGCAGCGCCAAGACGGAATGCGGGATCCACATCGAGCTGCCGGGCGAGGCCGTCCCCGTGCAGCTCTCGGAAAGGAGTGCGCGATGAAGGCACAGGACGAACGCGGCAAGGACGTGCTCGACATCGACGTGCGCGGGCCGCGCTTCAGCGCCGCGCTCACGTTCGCGGTGCTGTCCGCCGCCTACCTGCTCAAGTCGCCGGGCCTGCTGGCCTTCCAGGTGGTCGTCTTCGGCGTGGCGGCGTTCGCGGGGCTGCGCTGGTCGCCGTACGGCAACGTGTTCCGCTTCCTCAAGCGCAACCTCACGTTCATCGGGCCGCCGCCCGCCACCGAGCCCGAGAGCGGCCCCCGCTTCAGCCAGCTCATGGGTTTCCTGTTCTCCGCGGCCGGCCTCGCGCTGCTCACCAACGGTGCGGAGACCGTCGGCTGGAGCCTGGTGCTGGTGGTCGTCGGCCTGTCGGCGCTGTTGGCCTTCACCGGCATCTGCGTGGGCTGCGAGATGTACGCGCTGGGGCAGCGGCTGCGGGGCAAGGCGGCCTGAGGAATGGCCGAGGCGCTCCCGCTCCTGCTCGTCGTCGCCGCGGCGGCGCTGTTCAGTGTGTGGTGGAAGCGCCGCGACGGCCGCATCCGTGACGTCGAGGACCGCTTCACCGCCGAGGAGGTCGCCGCCGTCGGCGCGCCCGCCGGGACCGCGGTACTGCTGGAGTTCACCGCGCCAAACTGCGCGCCCTGCCGCGCCACGAAGCAGGTGCTCGAGGACGTCTCCGCGCTGTGGCCGGAGGTGGCGCTGGTCACCATCGACGTCGCCGACGCGCTGAGCGTGGTGAAGGCGCACCACGTGCTGCGCGCCCCCACCACGTTCGTGCTGGCGCCCGACGGCGCCGTGCGCGGGCGCATCAGCGGCGTGCCGGACCCGGGTGAGCTGGCCGACCTGCTGGACGGCGACGGCGGCCCCCGGCCGCCGCGCGGGCGCAAGCTCAGCGCGGACCTCCACGTGGAGACGCCCAGCCGGGCACGCCCGCGCTGGGCTCGCCGGTCCCGCGCGGCCTAGAGCAGTCAGTAGACCAGCGCGGTGGTGTCGGGTTCGGCGAGCAGGGCGACGAAGGCGGCGGAGCCGGCCAGGCGGGTGCCGTCGCGGAAGTCGGCCTCGCCGTAGCCCCGGCGGGTCGCGCACGGCGTGCACACGGTGACGCTGCCGCCGGCGTAGACCGCGTCCAGCAAGTCGCCGACGGGAGGGGCGTCGGCCAGGTCGAACGCCGCGCCGGGGCGCGCGAGCTCGACGCCCTCCGCGGCCAGGAACAGGTGCGCCTCCAGGCCGCTGGCCAGCGCGGTGGCGGCCACGTTGACACCGATGTGCGCGCGCTCGGGATCGTCGTGGGCGTGCGTGACCTTGATGACGAGTCGCTTTGCCATGTCCGCTAGCCTAGGCGGCATGAACGGAGTCGAACTCTTCTTCACGGGCCTGCTGGTCACCATGACGGGCGTGGGCGGCCTCTTCGGCCTCTACGTCATCTGGCGCCTGAAGGGCTGAGCCGCCTCCGCTCGCTCCGAGGCGGCGGAACGGATACCGTGTAATCGTTCCGTTCCGACCCGTGGAGGCAGGCGTGCTGGACTTCTCCCTTTCCGACGAGCAAGAGGCGCTGTACAAGGCCGTCGCCGACTTCGGCCGCGAGGTCGTGTCGCCGCTGGCCGGTGAGCGCGACCGGGAGGGGCGCTTCGACCGGGACGTCTGGGACCGCTGCGGCGAGATGGGCCTGTGCGGCCTGCCGATCTCGGCGGAGTACGGCGGCCAGGGCGCCGACGCCGTCACCACGGGCATCGCGATCGAGGCCTTGGCCTACGGCGGCCACGACGCCGGGCTGCTGCTGTCGCTCGGCGCGCATCTCACCATCGGGTCGCTGCCCATCGACCTGCACGGCACGCCGGAGCAGAAGGCGAAGTACCTGCCCAAGCTGACCACCGGCGAGTGGATCGGCGCGTTCGGCATCACCGAGCCCGACGCCGGCAGCGACACGGCGAGCATCAAGAGCAGGGGCGTGCGCGACGGCGGCGACTGGGTGCTCAACGGCACCAAGACGTTCATCACCAACGGGCCCATCTGCGACGTGTTCACCGTGGTGGTGCGCACCAACCCGGACTCCGGCCCGGGGCAGGGCATGACCGCCTTCATCGTCGACCGGGACACGCCCGGCCTGTCCGTGGGCAAGCACCTGGACAAGATGGGCAACCGCAGCTCGCCCACGTCCGAGATGATCATGGAGGACGTGCGCGTGCCGGACTCCCAGCGCCTCGGCGACGAGGGAACGGCGCTGTGGAAGGTGGCCTTCGAGTGCTTCGACTGGGAGCGCACCGTCATGATCGCCAGCGGCATCGGCGGCATGCAGGCGAGCTTGGAGCGCTGCGTCTCCTACGCCAAGGAGCGTGAGGCGTTCGGCAAGCCGATCGGCAACTTCCAGGCCATCGGGCACAAGCTCGCCGAGATGAAGATCCGCCTGGAGACGGCCCGACTGGCCCTGCGCCACGCGGCCTGGCTCAAGGACCAGGGCAAGCCCCACATGGTCGAGGCGTCCATCGCCAAGGCCTACGTCGCCGAGTGCGCCATCAAGAACGCCGAGGAGGCGATCCAGATCTTCGGCGGCTGGGGCTACATCAAGGAGTTCCCCGTGGAGCGGGGCTGGCGCGACGCGAAGCTGAGTTCCATCGGCGGGGGCACCACGGAGATCCAGAAGCTCATCATCAGCCGCGTCCTGCTCGGCGAAGGCTGATCCGCGAGCGACAATGAGGGCATGACGCAGCCCTCCCGCACAGGCGCCGCACCGATGCTGATCCGTCCCGCGACCGCGGCCGACATGGCCGCGGTCGCGCGCATCTACGACCACTACGTCCTGCACACCGCGATCACGTTCGACACCGAGCCCAAGCCAGTGACCGAGTGGGAGGCCGGGTTCGCCCGGGACGTCGCCGACGGGCCGTACCAGTTCCTGGTCGCCGACGTCGACGGGCAGGTGGCGGCCTACGCGCACACCGGCCAGTTCCACATCCGCTGCGCGTACTGGACGTCGATCTTCGTGTCCGTGTACTGCGCGCCGGAGCGCACCGGCATGGGGCTCGGGCCGGCGCTGTACCGGACGCTGTTCGGCGAGGTGCTGCCCGGCACCGCCTTCCACAAGGTCTACGCCGGCGTCACGCAGCCCAACGAGGCGTCGGTGAAGCTGCACGAGCGCTTCGGCTTCGTGCGCGAGGGCCTGTTCGCCGAGGTCGGCCAGAAGTTCGGCCAGTGGCACGACGTCGCCTGGTACGCCCGCGGGCTGGGCGGCTGATATAGGTCACGGAGCGGTTCCTTGGTGAACACCTCCGGAGGTGCCAGAAGGGACCCGTAAGGGTTCGTTGAGGGTCGGGGCGTTGCCACGCCCGTGGTCCTCCTGACACCTTCCGGAGGTGTTTTTCATGGTGCACGTTCATGGCCGGGTTGTCTCGGAACGGGTCACGGTCGGAGTGCCGGCGTGGGAGCGGGTCGCGGTGCCGGTGGATGTCGGCAAGCACACGGCGATGGCGATGGTCGCGGATTTCGCCGGCGAGCGGCTGGTGGCGCCGTTCGTGTTTCCGCTGGATCGGCGGGGCATCGGCGAGTTGGTCGACCGGGTCGCGCGTGTGGTCGGCGAGCGCGGCGTTTCGCGGGTCGAGGTCGGTGTGGAGGCCGCGGGGCATTACCACCGGCCGGTGACGGCCTCGGGGCTGTTGCCGGCCGACTGGCAGCTGTTCGAGCTGAACCCGGCGCACGTCACGGAGCAACGCCGCGTGCTGGGCAAGCGTGGCGTCAAGACCGACCAGATCGACCTGGTGGCGATCTATGACCTGCTGGTGGCCGGCCGTGGCCTTGCGGCCGGACGGCGCGACGCGGCGCTGCTGGAGTTGCAGGCGTGGACCGCGATGCGCTTTCGGCGGGTCACGGCGGTGATCGCGGCGAAGAACCAGCTGTTGGGGCAGATGGACCGCGCGTTCCCAGGAGCGGGCAGGTGCATCACGGCGAGCTTGTGCGATACGAAGATCGGCCGGCTGGTCCTGGCCGAGTTCTCCGACCCGACGCGGCTCGCGCGAATGGGCGCAGAGCGGTTCCGCCGCTTCGCCGCCCACCGTGGCGTGATCGTGCAGCGCAAGGTCGCCCAGCGGTTCGTCGCCGCCGCGAAAGACGCGGTGCCGCTGGACGGCGCCGCGACCGCCCGGCGGCTGCTGACCGCCGATCTGGCGCTGTTGGAAACCCTGGAGCGCCACGTCGCCGACGCCGAAGCCGAACTCGCCCGGATCCTGCCCGCCACCCCGTTCCAGGTGCTGACCACCACACCGGGCTGGGGACTGGTCCGCGCGGCACGCTACGGCGCCGCGCTCGGTGACCCGGCCCGCTGGCCGACCGCCCGGCAGGTCTACCGCGCCGCCGGACTCAGCCCGAGGGTGTATGAGTCCGCCGGCCGCCGCGTCGACGGGGCCATCACCCGCGAAGGCTCCGTCGAGCTGCGCGGCGCGCTGCTCGAACTCGGCATGGGCCTGTGGCTGTGTGACCCGGTCACCCGTCCCGCCGTGGCCGCGCTGCGAGCACGCGGCAAGCCCGCCGGCGTCATCGCGTGCGCGCTGGCAAACCGCGCCAACCGCATCGCGTTCGCGATGGTCCGCGACCAACTCGCCTACGACCCCGACCGCTGGAGGACCTGAACCAGCCTTCTTCACAACCCCGCTCGGACGTGACACGATCAGAGGCTGGAGGCCGGATCAGACACCGCCACGGCTATGGCGGACCGCCACGGCGGTCACGCCGCTTATTAGCTTGGTGCCCGGCCTCCACCCGTGTCCGGAGCTCGGACAAGGCCAGCTGACCCGACCCCGACGGTCGAGGTCGCATACGTCAGCATGAGCCCGCCACGGCACCCGCCATGACGCCGAACGCCCAAGCGTCCAGACCCCTGCCGCATCCCGGCTCACACAGGCGGGACAATCCCACACGTGCCAGCACCCGGTTGACAAGACCTACGGCCAGCTA
>DATMKC010000178.1:0-4683 GCA_035553555.1 Egibacteraceae bacterium
CTGGCGCCCGATGCCGGCGTGCTGGACCAGCTGCGCGCGGGGGACGCCGTCGCGGTGGTCGCCACCGACCTGGGCTACGTCGCCGACGCGCCCGCGGCCACTCACTTGCTCGCCATCGGCGAGCGCGAGGTGCGCTTGGTGGGTCCCGGCGAGTTCGAGGTGCGGTCGCGCGAGTCACTGGACGCCCACCGCCCCGTGGGGTCGGTGACCCTCACGCGGCCGGGTGAGGAGATCGGTGCGGCCGACCGGGCGCGGGGGATCCTGCGGACCAGCGGCGTGGTGTCCATCGCCCACGAGATGGTGGGGGGCGCGGCCACCTGCCTGGCGCTCAGCCTGGACTACGTACGCGCACGCGAGCAGTTCGGCCACCCGGTGGGGGCCTACCAGGCTGTCAGCCACCAGTGCGTGGACATGTTCATCAGCATCGAGGTCGCGCGCAGCCTCGCCACCTACGCGGCGTGGGCGGTGAGCGAGGGTCATCCCGAGCAGGAAGTCGCCGCGAGCCGCGCGCACGTGGCGGCGTACGAAGCGGCGCGGCTGTGCGCCGAGCGGACGATCCAAGTACACGGAGGCATGGGCATGACCCACGAGCACAGCGCCCATCGATTCCTCACGCGCGCCATCACCACCGCCAAGGTGCTGCAGCCGGTGCGCGCGTCACGGCACATGCTGGCGGCGCGGCTGGCGGCGCCATAGCCGCCCGCCCCGGCGGCCGCAGGCCGCCACCCGAGACATGACACAGCGGCAAGGACTGGCCGAGTGGAAGACGCGCAGCAGGTGACTTCGTTGGTTGACCGCTTCCGCCTGGACGGGCGGGTGGCGATCGTGACCGGCGCGTCCGCCGGGCTGGGACGCCAGATCGCCATCGGCCTCGGTCAGGCGGGCGCGGCCGTGGTCCTGGCGGCGCGCAGGGCCGAAGCCCTGGGGGAGACCGCCGAGCTGGTGCGGGCGACCGGCGCGCGCGCCGCCGAGGTGCCGTGCGACATCACCAGCCCGCCGGACTGCGACCGGCTCGCCGCAGCGGCGGTGGACACGTTCGGGCGACTGGACATCCTGGTGAACAACGCCGGTATCGGCCACGCCGTACCGGCCACCCGCGAGGCCCCGGAGCAGTTCGAGCAGGTGATGTCGGTGAACGTGCTCGGCGCGTACTGGATGGCGCAGGCGTGCGCACGACGCATGGGTTCCGGCGCCTCCATCGTCAACATCGGCAGCGTGCTCGGCTTGACGACCGCCGGACTGCCCCAGGCCGCGTATACGGCCAGCAAGGCCGCATTGATCGGCCTCACGCTGGACCTGGCGCAGCAGTGGACCGGGCGCAAGGGCATCCGTGTCAACACGATCGCGGCCGGTTTCTTCGACTCCGGCATGGCGCTGGAGCACGCCGACGGATACCTGGACGAGATCGTCGCCCGCCGGATACCGGCCGGGCGCCTGGGGCAGCCGGAGGAGCTGGCCGCCGTCGTGGTGTTCCTGGCCGGGGACGCGGCCAGCTACGTCAGCGGCAGCGTCTTGAGCGTGGACGGCGGGCTGCTCGTCACCTGACGCGCAGCCCAGTGAAACGATCCGAGGAGCAGCAGATGAGCGAGCAGATCGGCACCAAGGCGCTCCAGCAGGCGGAGCGGCCGCTTCCGGACGAGGTCATCCCTTACGGCTGGTACCACGTCGGCTGGTCGGCGGAGCTCAATGCGGAGGATGTGGTGCCGCTGGCCTATTTCGACCGCCACCTCGTGATGTACCGCGGCACCTCCGGCGAGGTGCATGTGCTCGACGCCCACTGCGCCCACCTCGGCGCACACATGGGCTACGGCGGTAAGGTCTCCTGCGAGGACATCGTGTGCCCGTTCCACGGCTGGCGCTGGAACCACGAGGGCGAGAACGTGGAGGTGCCCTACAGCGACCGGCCCAGTGCGCGACGCATCGGCGCATGGCCGGTGGCCGAACGCAACGGCTGCATCTTCGTGTGGTACCACCCGCAGGGCGGTGAGCCGCTGTCGGAGCCCCCGGTGATGGAAGAGGAGTCCCCGGACAGCTACTTCCCGGTGCACCCGGACGGCGCGATGCTGTGGTCGGTGACCTTCCCGCCGCAGTACGCGGCCGAGAACCTGGTGGACTTCGCACACTTCAAGTACGTGCACGCCGCCGCCACGGCCGCGACCCTGGAGGGCTTCGAGGTCCAAGGCCCGCACTTCACCTCCGTGCTGGGCCTGCTCATGGGGGAGGGCAAGGAGTCCACTTGGATGACGCCCACCGGCCCGACCCCGGCCAAGCTGGTGACGCGGGTGTTCGGTCCCGGTGTGAATACGGTGCGCTTCGAGGTGAGCCGGCCCGGCATCGCCGACGTGATCGTCATGACGGCGGTGACGCCGGAGACGCTGTCGCCGTGCAAGGGCGACTTGCGCATCTCCATCCTGGTGCGCGCGGAGGACTTGTCCGGACAGGGCCGCGACCCGGCGTGGGTCGCGAGCCGCTGGTATGCCGAGGAGCGGCGACAGGTAGACCAGGACGTGATGATTTGGAACAACATGCGCTACCTGGAGAAGGCGCCGTTCCCGCCGAGTGAGTTCAAGGCCTTCAACGCCATGCGCCGCTGGTCGCGCCAGTTCTACTTGGTGGAGCGGTGACCGCGTCGTTGAAGGACCAGGTCGCCATCGTCGGCGTGGGCGAGACGGAGTACCGGCGCGCACACGACCGGCCTGTGCAAGAGCTGATCCTGGACGCGATCGGCACCGCGCTGGACGACGCGGGCCTGAGCGGGTCCGACGTGGACGGCATCGTGACGGAGGGCGCCATCGTCGAGGGGCTGCTCAGCATCGAGGAGGTGGCCGCGACCATCGGCGTGCGCGAGTTGTCCTACGGCGCCAAGTTCGGCATCGGGGGCGCGGGGACCGTCGCCTCCCCGCTGCACGCCGCGATGGCGGTCTCCCACGGCTTGGCCGACGTGGTGCTGTGCTATTTCGGCGTGGATTGGGGCAGCGCCGCCGCCGGCCCCTACGGCTTCCACGAGCAGTACCCCGAGAAGCGGCACCTGGAGATCCCTCACGGCTACTTCGGGCAGCCGGTGTACTTCGGCGCCCTGACTCACCGCTACATGGCCGAGTACGGTCTGACCAAGGAGCAGATGGGCGCGCTGGCGGTGGGCACGCGCGGCTGGGCGCGGCTGAATCCCTCCGCCATGCGGCGCGACGAGATGACGATGGGCGACTACCTGGCCTCGCCGGTGGTCGCGACGCCGCTGTCGGTCGCCGACTGCAGCCTCATCAGCGACGGCGCCGCCGCCTTCGTCATGACCCGGGCGGATCGCGCGCTGGACAGCCCGGCTCCTCGGATCCTCGTGTCGGGCGCGGCGTACGCGCGCAACAACATGTCGCCGGGCGCCGCGCTGACTCAGGACCCGGCCTACCTGTCCACCATGGCCCGGGTGACCGGTCCCCGCGCGCTGCGCATGGCCGAGATGCGCATTGAGGACATCGACCTGTTCGAGATCTACGACTGCTTCACCATCACCTGCCTGATGCAGCTGGAGGATCTGGGCCTGTGCGACAAGGGCGAGATCGGGGCGCTGGTCGCCGAGGCCGGCACCGGTCCGGGCGGAAGACTGCCGGTCAACACTCACGGGGGGTTGCTGTCGCACGCGTACGTGCTCGGGGTCAATCACGTCGCCGAGGCCGTTCACCAGTTGCGCAACACCGCGGGTGCGCGGCAGGTGGAGGCACGCACCGCGCTGGTGACCGGCTACGGGGGACCGGACCACTGCACCCTGATCCTGACCAGGGGCTGAGGGCGGTGAACGCATGGCCTGACGACGACGCCTGGCGTATGCCCGCCGAGCCGGGCGCCGGAGGTGAGGGCTTCGGCCGCCTGGTGGCGGCGGTGCGTGACCTGCAGGACGCGATCACCGCCGCGCGCCTCAGTTCACCGGAGGCGCACGCGGTCGCCGCCCGCCTGGAAGCGGTTCTCGAGGATCTGGACGCCTTCGCGGTGCCCGAGGAGCTGCAAATCGCGGGGCGCCGGCCGGACTTGCCCGGCAGGGGGCAGTTCTTCGCGCCTGTCATCCGATGGGAGGTTCTCACCGGCGAAGGTGTCACGGCCTGGGTCCGCTTCGGCCGCTACTACCTGGGCGCCAACAGCGCCGCGCACGGGGGGGCCATTCCGCTGGTGTTCGACGAGGTGATGGGCGAGGTCGCCAACCGCGACCGCCCGCGCTCCCGCACCGCCTACCTGAAGGTGGACTACCGGCGCATCACGCCCGTGGGAAGGGATCTGCGCGTGGAGGCTGCCGTGGTCCGCCAGGAGGGGCGCAAGCGCTTCGTCGAAGGGGCCATCTACGACGACGCCGATCTCCTGTGCGAGGCCACGGCCCTGTTCGTGGAGCTGCGACCCGGACAGCCGTGAGCCGGCGGCGCCGGCGCGCCGCCGGCAGTCGTCACACCGTGACGCCCCGGGCGAAGTGCGCGCGCAGCGTCTCCCCGGCTGCGGCCGCGGACAGCGCGGAGGAGGTGGCGCGGAAGCGCTCGCCGTAGCCCGCGGCCAGGCTCTCGCACCGCTGGACGAAACCGCCGACCCCGCCGGGGTACTGATCGACGAACTGCGCGGCGCCGCCGGTCCAACTCGGGAAGCCGATGCCCAGGATGGAGCCCACGTTGGCGTCCTCGACGCGCAGCAGCACGCGCTCCTCCAGGC
>DATMKC010000179.1:0-2277 GCA_035553555.1 Egibacteraceae bacterium
GACAGGGTCTGGATGGGGCCGACCAGCTCACCGACCTCGGCGCCGAACGCGGCCTCCTCGAATTCCGGCACCAGCCGCCCGCGCGTGAACTCGCCCAGGTCGCCACCCTGCTGCGCGCTGCCGGGGTCCTGCGACAGCTCCTGGGCCAGCGCGGCGAAGTCCTCGCCCGCCTGGAGCCGCTCCATGACGCGCTCGGCCTCCTCGCGCGTGGGCACCAGGATGTGGCTGGCCCGCACGCGGTCGTAGCGCGTGGCGCGGTTCTCCTCGTAGAAGGCGCGCACGTCCGCGTCGCTTACCTGGACGTCGGCGCCGAGCGCCTCCTCCACCTCGCGCTCCACCACGAGGTCGCGGATCTGGTCGCGCACGTCCCGTTCCGACAGCGCGTTCTCCTCGATGATCTGGTCGAACGCCTCCTGGCCCCCCACCTGCTCGATGATGCTCTGGCGCTCCGCCTCGATGTCGGCGTCGGTGATCTCGATGCCGATGTCCTCGGCGGCCTGGCTGAGCAGCTCGGCCTGGATCATCTGCGTGAGCAGCCGCGCCTGCACGCGCGCCTTGAAGCTGCCGTCCTCGTCCGCGGCGAGCTGCTGGGCCAGCTGCGGGTCACGGCGCACGGACTCGTAGCGCTGGGCGACGGTGTCAAGCGGGATCGCGGCGCCGTTGACGACGGCGGCGGCGTCCGGGTCGCCGACCGCGCCGCCACAGGCGGCCAGCGGCAGCACCAGCACGGCGGCGAGCAGCGCGCGCGTGGCGCGGCGGGCGTGACGGGACATGGCTTCAGTGGGCACGGGCGTGGTCCGTCCTAGGCGAATCTGGGCGGGAGTCTGAAGGATGTGGCTGGAAGTCTACCGAGCCTTCGCGGGAGCCGAACTCGCCCCAGGGCGCTCCGCGGGCGCGAACACGTCCTTGAGGCGGCGCGCCACGTAGGCGATCAGGTCGCCATCGCGCGGCATCGGCAGCTCCAGGGCCCGGGCGGGCGCGTTGTACAGCGCGTCCTTGGCGATGCGGCCCAGCCGCACCTCCTGGAAGTCGGCGAGCTGCAGCGGTGCCACGCGGATCGTGCGCCGCGGCGTGGTGGTGAGCTCCCGCACGCCCCAGCGCCGCAGGGCCGCCTTGAGCGCCGCCAGCGACAGCAGCCGCTCAGCCGCCGGCGGCAGCGCGCCGTAGCGGTCCACCAGCTCCTCGCGCACCGCCTTCACGCCGGCCGCGTCGCGCACCGCCGCGACCTTGCGGTAGGCCTCCAGGCGCAGCGCCTCGTCGGTGATCCAGTCGTGCGGCAGGTGGGCGTCCACCGGCAGGTCGATGGTGATCTCCGGCTCGGGCTCGTGCACCTGCGGCGCGCGCTTGCCCAGCTTGAAGTCCTCGATCGCCTCGCGCATCAGCCGCGCGTACTCGTCGAAGCCGACCGCGGCGACCTGGCCGGACTGGTCCGGGCCGAACAGGTTGCCGGCGCCGCGGATCTCCAGGTCCTTCAGCGCGATGGACATGCCGGAGCCCAGGCCGGTGTAGGTGGCCAGCGTCTCCAGGCGCTTGTGCGCCTCCTCCGTCATGCGCTCGTGCGCCGGGTAGAACAGGTAGGCGTAGCCGCGCTCGCTGGAGCGCCCCACGCGGCCGCGCAGCTGGTAGAGCTGCGCCAGGCCCAGCAGGTCGGCGCGCTCGATGATCAGCGTGTTGGCGTTGGGGATGTCCAGGCCGCTCTCGATGATGGTGGTGGACACCAGCACGTCGAACTCGCGGTTCCAGAAGGCCAGCATCACGCGCTCCAGCGCCGCCTCGTCCATCTGCCCGTGCGCCACGCCGACGCGCGCGCCGGGCACCAGTTCGCGCACGCGCTCGGCGGCGGCCTCGATGGTCTCGACGCGGTTGTGCACCCAGAACACCTGGCCCTCGCGCAAGAGCTCCCGCCGCACCGCCAGCGCGGCCAGGCCCTCCTCCCACGGCTGGACCTGCGTGACGATCGGGCGGCGCTCCTCCGGCGGCGTGTCGATGGTGGACAGGTCGCGGATGCCGGTGATGGCCATCTCCATGGTGCGCGGGATGGGGGTGGCGCTCATGGTCAGCACGTCCACCGACGTGCGCAGCGCCTTGAGCTTCTCCTTGTGCCCGACGCCGAAGCGCTGCTCCTCGTCGACGACCACCAGCCCCAGGTCCTTGAACACCACGTCGGCGCCGAGGAGGCGGTGCGTGCCGATGACGAGGTCCACGGTCCCGGCGGCCAGACCGTCCAGGATGGCCTTCTGCTCCCTCTGGCCGGAGAAGCGCGACAGCACCGAGATC
>DATMKC010000180.1:0-4189 GCA_035553555.1 Egibacteraceae bacterium
TTGCCGTGCTGTGCTCCGGCCAGGGTGAGTACGCGCTGGGGCGCGCGCTGGCGGTGCGCACGGCGCTGCTGGCGTCCCGTGATGGCGCCGTGGCGGCGGCGGAGCGGGCGGTGGAGGAGGCAGGTCCGCGCGCCGGGGCGGAGACCGGCATCGTGGTCTACGACGCCGACGCGGACGACGTCGTGGCGCGAGCCACGCGCGGGACGTTCCCGGTGCTCACGCGCGACCGCGACGGCGTGCGCGTGGTGCAGGTCGCCTGATCTCGTTGCGGGACCACTTGCGTCCGATAGCGGACACAAGTCGTCCCGGATCGGCCGGTCAACGGCGGCAGTAGGCGTCGCGCGTGGCGCGGTAGCCGGGGCTTTCGAAGGCGGCGAACGTCCGTGCCCACGCCTCGGCGTTGCGCTCGATGCCGTGGACGACGGCCGCGCGCTCCCACGCGTGGCGGGCGGCGGTCAGGCGCTCCGCGTTGCGCCACACGCCTTCCCGCCAGCCGGCGACCATGTTCTGGGCGGCGATGTCGTCGGCCGGGCTGGGCTTGGCGTCCGCCGTGGTCATGATCGGGTCGTACCGCTCGGCGATGGCCGGGACGATGCGGTCGTACGCCCGGCTCAGCACCTGGTTCACCCGGTCGTGGTCGGGCTTGCGCGACCCGCCGTGCGGTGTGCGCAGGCCCACGACCGCGACCGCGAACGGCATGTCGTGCTGGACGTGCGCGCTGATGGCCAGGAGCATGTCCTGGCCGGCGTTGTGGTCACCGTCGCGGGCCGCGTCGAACGCGATCCGCCAGGCGGCGGGCAGCGGGCGCCCGGCCTCATGGTCCGCCAGCGCGCGCGTGTACATCTCGAAGAACACCACGGCCAGGCGCCCGATCGCGGCCGGGTCCTCGAACACCGACGGCCGCCGCTCGGCCTCGACCCGCAGCTCGCGGGTGAGCAGCAGGTACGTGGTGGCGAACACGCCGCGGTGGTCGCAGCCGAACTCCTCCGCCATGCGGGCCAGTCGCCGCTCGACGTCGCGCAGGCAGCGCAGCCCGTCCTCGCCGCACGACGCGGCGTCTCGCGCCGGCATTCCCGGCTGGGCGGGCAGCAGCGCGGTCCATGCGATGGTGGTGCCGGCGTGGTCGGCTCGGACGGCGCTCGGCGCGAGCGCGGCGAGCACGGCCAAGGCGGTGACCACGACGATGCTGCGCATGGGCTGCCTCCCGGCCGGGTGCGGCCGATCCTAGAGCGCGCGCTCACCCGGCGGCAGTGCCCGCGCTCCGGGACCACTTGTGTCCGATAGCGGCCGCAAGTGGTCCCGGAGACGGCAGGCTCACTCCGGGGCGACGGCGTCCGGGAAGATCTCGTACAGCCACGCCTCCCAAGCGCGCTCGTCACGCGGCGCCACCTCGGCGGCGTCCTCGCCGTAGAGGATCGCGCGGATCGCCATCACCACGTCGCCCGGCGCGCCGGGCCACGTCCGCAGGTGCCACAGGCCCTGGACGGGTTGCTGCACCCGGACCAGGATGCCGCTCGGCTCCATCTCCTCGACGACGCCGACGAGGTCGGTGTGGCCGCGGACGGTCACCGTCGCGCCCCGCGTGGCGCCGGCGAGGCCGACGTTGCCGAGCAGCCGCGCCCTGACGTCCTCCACTTCCCCGCGGGCGACGGCGGCGGCGGTCAGCTGGAAACCGGGCATGCCCGCGAAGTGCGTGAGGTACAGCCGCAGGTTCTGCAGCGCCTGGGCGAAGCCCTCGCTCGCGCCACCCATCATGTCCTCCCACGCCTCGCCGCCCTCGCGGAAGCCGCTGACCAGGCGCACGACACAGGTGCCGCCGTCGCGTGCCTCGACCAGCAGCTCCGTGGCCCAGGCCGGCGCCGCCGGGTCCGGGTGCCAGCCGGTCTCCTCGAAGGCGAAGCGGTGCGGCGGGTCGTAGCCGGTGACCGTGCCGGAGCTCTTGCCCCACGGGCCCATGTCGCTGGCGAACGCGCCACCCTCGCGCTCCTCCACGGTCGACGGCATGTACCAGGTGGCCAGGCCCTGCGTCGTCGCGATGGTGCGCCAGACCTGCTCGGGCGTGCCCGGCACCTCGGTCTCCAGGCGGATCAGGCGGGCGCCGGCGTCGTCGGTCGGCTCGGTCATGGTGTCTCCTCGGTGGGCGGGCCGACTTCGACGTCGGCGGGAACGGGATGGACGGTGGCGAGCACGCGCTGCCAGCGGCCGTCGGGCGCGTTGACGTCGTGGTACTTGGCCACCAGGCGCGTGACGGCGGCGCCCAGCTCCTTGGCGAAGGCGGCACGGTCCTCCGGCGAGGCGAAGCGCACGTCGGCGTCGAGGGCGAGCACGGGCAGGCGCTTGTCCTCGCGCGCGGCGGTGCGCGCCATGCCGCCGACCTCCCGGACGACGCGGGCGGCGAGCGCGATCAGGTAGGCGGCCGAGAGGCGGTCGCGGGTGCGCGCCGGGTTGGCCGACGCCTCGCCGAGCGCCGCGGGTGATACCAGGTACGCCGACGCGCTGGCCACCAGGAGGCGCTCCGTGATGCCGCCCCACTGCCGGGTCCCGGCCGGCTCCACGAGGCCGTGCGCCTCGAGCTGCCTGAGGTGGTAGTTGACCTTCTGGCGGGTCAGGCCGACGCGCTCGGCCAGCGCCGCGGCGGACGCCGGCTGGCGCAGTTCGGCCAGCAGCCGCGCGCGCACCGGGTCCAGCGCGACGACCGCCGCGCCGGGTTCCTGGATGACCTCCACGTCCTGCATGGCGTGCAGTGTGGCGCTTGACAACTATTCCTGTCAAGACGTCCCGAGCGCGCCTCCGCCGACCACTTGTGTCCGAGAGCGGACGCAAGTCGTCCCGCAACGGCGGGGGCACTACGCTGAGCGCTCCCTCGACGTTGCGGAGCGCCTCATGTCCTCATTGCTGCTGTCCCGCCGTGATTTGGACTTCCTGCTGTACGAGTGGCTGGAGGTCGAGCACCTGAGCAAGCGCGCCCGTTTCGCCGACCATGGCCGCGAGACCTTCGACGCCGTGCTCGACCTGGCCGCGCGCGTGGCGGAGGAGCAGTTCGCGCCGCACAACAAGGCCGCCGACGAGCACGAGCCCACGTTCGACGGCGAGCGCGTGTCGCTCATCCCGGAGGTCAAGCAGGCCCTCGACGCTTTCGCGCAGACCGGCTTGCTGGCCGCCGGCTTCGACTACGACGTCGGCGGCATGCAGCTACCGCAGGTGGTGGCCATGGCGACGCTCGCGTGGTTCCAGGCCGCGAACGTCGGCACGGGCGCCTACCCCTTCCTGACCATCGGCAACGCGAACCTCCTGCTGGCGCACGGCTCGCCGGAGCAGGTCGCCACTTTCGTGCGCCCGATGGTCGAGGGCCGCTGGTTCGGCACGATGTGCCTGTCGGAGCCGCAGGCCGGCTCGTCGCTGTCGGACATCACCACGCGCGCCGAGCCGCGCGGGGATGGCAGCTACCGGCTGTTCGGCAACAAGATGTGGATCTCCGGCGGCGATCACGAGCTGAGCGAGAACATCGTGCACCTGGTGCTGGCGCGCATCCCCGGCTCGCCGCCGGGCGTGAAGGGCATCAGCCTGTTCGTGGTGCCCAAGTACCTGGTGGAGGCGGACGGCTCGCTGGGGGAGCGCAACGACGTGGTCGTGGCGGGGCTCAACCACAAGATGGGCTATCGCGGCACGGTGAACACGCTGCTGAACTTCGGCGAGGGCCGGCACACGCCGGGCGGGGAGCCGGGCGCGGTCGGTTACCTCGTCGGCGAGCCCAACAGGGGCCTGGCGTTCATGTTCCACATGATGAACGAGGCGCGCGTCGGCGTCGGCGGCGGCGCGACGGCCCTGGGTTACACGGGCTACCTCAAGTCGCTCAGGTACGCGCGGGAGCGCACGCAGGGCCGGCCGGTGTCGGGCAAGGACCCCCTCGCGCCGATGGTGCCGATCGTCGAGCACGCCGACGTGCGCCGCATGCTGCTGGCGCAGAAGGCCTACGTCGAGGGCGCGCTGGCGCTGATCCTGTACTGCGCCAAGTTGGTGGACGACTCCAAGACGGCCGAGACGCAGCAGGAGCGCGAGGCCGCGCACCTGCTGCTGGACACGCTGACGCCGATCGCCAAGAGCTGGCCGTCGCAGTGGTGCCTGGAGGCGAACTCGCTGGCGATCCAGATCCACGGCGGCTACGGCTACACGCGCGAGTACGACGTCG
>DATMKC010000181.1:0-3175 GCA_035553555.1 Egibacteraceae bacterium
GCCGTCCGCGGCGGTCAACGGCAGGGGCGCA
The DNA here is from genome assembly GCA_035553555.1 of Egibacteraceae bacterium. Taxonomy (GTDB): domain Bacteria; phylum Actinomycetota; class Nitriliruptoria; order Euzebyales; family Egibacteraceae; genus DATMKC01. The sequence continues at coordinate 32 of DATMKC010000181.1, forward strand.
AAGGGGTCAATCCGATCCCGAGGTGGGCAGTTCCGCCCAGACGCGCTTGCCGCCGGGCACCAGATCCACGCCCCACCGGCTGGCCAGCGCCGCGACGATGGACAGTCCGCGTCCGTCCGTGGCGTCGTGGCCGGCCAGACGCGGCCGGGGCGCCAGCCGCGAGCCATCCCCGACCTCGAGGCGGACGGCGCCACCGTCGTAGGCCACCACCATGACGCGCGGCTGGCCGGTGTGGCGGATAGCGTTCGCGACCAGCTCCGCGGCCACCAGCTCCGCGTCGGTCATCCCGACGTCGTGGATCCGCCAGCTGCGCAGGACGGCGCGCACGAAGGCGCGGGCCTCGCGCGCCGCGGCCGCCTCCGCGCGCAGCGGCAGCCGCGCTTCGCGAGGGGGCGTGACCCGGGCCCCGCCGCGGGTACCGCCGCACGAGGAGGACCGGCGCGCGGGCACCCGGCCGATGGCCTGGCGGAGCCGCCCCTCCGGGTCCTCGGCCGCCTGCGGGGGGACCCGCAGCACCACCACGGCGATGTCGTCGCACTGCGGTCCGGCGGAGAACGCCACCGCCTGGTCCACGACCTCCGACGCGATGCGCTCCGCCGGCTGGCCGGCGTGCGCGGACAGGACGGCGAACAGCCGCTCGTCCCCGAACAGCTCCCCGCGCGCGTCGCGCGCCTCGCTCACCCCGTCGGTGCACAGCACGATCGCGTCACCGGGCCCCAGCCCGACACGGTCCTCGCTCAGCTCCACGTCGTCGAACAGGCCGAGCAGGCCCCCGTGCTGGCCGCGCACGTCCACCCAGCCGGAGCTGCGCAGCACCAGGGGCAGGGGATGCCCCGCGGCGGCCAGCGTCACCCAGGCGCCGCACCAGTCGTGCTCGACGCGCGCGTACACCAGCGCGCAGAAGCGCTCCCCCAGGGTCTGGTCCTCCAGCAGCGTCTCGTTGACCTCGCCGAGCACCGCCGCCGGGGACTCGGCGTGCATGGCGGCGCCGCGCAGCGAGTAGCGCGCCAGCGCGGTGAGGGCGGCCGCCTGGGCGCCCTTGCCGCAGACGTCGCCGATGGCCACGCCCCAGGCGTCGCCGCGCAGCCGGAACACGTCGTAGAAGTCCCCGCCCACCGACAGCCCGGGACTGCCGGGGCGGTGACGCACCGCGACCTCCATGCCGGGGATTGCGGGCGGGCGGGGCGGCAGCAGGCTGGCCTGCAGCGTGCGCACGAGTTCGCGCAGCTGGGACTCGGTCTGCTTCTGCGCGGTCACGTCGCGGAAGTACCAGGCGTAGCCCAGGTACTCCCCGTCCGGCGCGTGCAGCGGCGCGCCGTAGCGGTCCAGCACGCGGCCGTCGGTGAGGCGGATCTCGTCGTGGCTGCGCGCGGGGCGCTGGTAGATCTCGCGCACGCGCGCCAGGAAGCGCTCCGGGTCCACCACCCGCGAGACCGCCTCCTCCAGCGCGCGGCCGTCGTCCCCCTCCGCGATCAGCTCGCGGTCGAAGCCCCAGATCTCCGCGAAGCGGCCGTTCGTGAACAGCATGCGCCCGTCCGGCGACACCACCAGCAGGCCGTCCGGCCCGGCCTCGGCCTGGGCCACCGCCAGTGGCGGCGGCGCGACGCGAACGGCTTCCCGCCGCGCCGCGAGGTCTCGAGTGGATGTGTTCACGAGCGCCTTCCCGCCGTGCGGCGCGCGCCGCCTGTCCTTCCCGCACGCGAGCCCGGGGAGCGCCGCCGCGCGGGCGCGGCGGCAGCGGCCGTGTGCGGACCGTCGACAGGGGGTACCCGGCACCGCGTGCCGTGAAACGCCGGAGCAGCGGGCAGGCGCCTGCCGTGTCAGGCCTGCCGGGCGGCGCGCGCCTGCGCCAGCAGCCGGCCCAGTTCCTCGCCGACCTGGTCGGCGACGATGTCGGCCTCGCCGGCCAGCAGCACGTCGGTGGCCGGGTCGTGCAGCGCCTCCCGGGCCCAGTCGCGCGCGGCCTGCGTCAGCTCCGTGCCGGCGTCGCGCTCCACCGGGACGAGCAGCGCGCCGGTGGCGCCGGACAGCACGGAGGCGGACAGGGCGTGCGCGAAGGCGTCGGCGCGCCGCAGGTTCACCGCCACCGCGTAGCGCGGCGCCTGGCCGCGCACGCCGAGCAGGCGATGCGCCTCCTGCGCCACGGCCACGGCCGTGGCGTCGCGCGCCGGGCCGGACAGCCGCTGGACGCGGGCGCCGGCGGCGGCGCCGGCCTCCTGGGCGACGGCGTCCGACACGGCGGCGGTGCCACCGACCACGAGCACGCGGCCGGGCGTGAGCTCCTCCAGCGCCCGAGCCGTGGCGGGGTGCAGCGCGTCCGGCGCGGTGAGCAGCACCGGCGCGGCGAGCAGGGCCGCCAGCCCGCCGCCGCTGACGGCGTCCGGCCAGTCGCCGCGCGTGGCCAGCAGGACGCGGCCAGCGCCGGGCTTGCCCAGTTCGCCGGCGCGGCGGACCACCTCGCGGGCGACGACCGCGGCGGTCTCCTCGCGTGAGGCGCCAGCCAGGCGCACCGGCCGCAAGCCCACCGCCGCCAGCTCGTCGTCGAGCCCGGCGGACAGCGCGGCCTCGCCACCGAGCAGGTAGACGACCGCGCCGTCCGGCAGGACGCGCGCCAGCTCGGTCCGCGTCGCGTCGGGCAGCGGGCCCTCGCGGGGGGCGAACAGCAGCGGCCCGGCGCCCATCCCCAGCGCGCTGCCGGCCAGCGCGTCGGCGAAGTCGTCGCCGCGCGCGAGCACGGCGTGCCGCGCTCCGTTGCGGGGGAACGCCAGGCGCGACACCGCGACGGCCTGGGCCACGGCCTCCGTGGTGCCGTCGCCGCCGGACACGCGCGCCACAGCCGGGGCCGGGTCCGCGTCGGGCTCGGGCGCCGGCTCCGGCTGGGCGGTCCCGCCGCCGTCCACCGGCTCGGAGACCACCGGGGCCGGCTGCGCCACGCCCGCGGCGGCCACCAGCATCGCCCGCGGCTGCACCAGCCCGTGGCCGTACTCGCGGTCACGGCCCGGCACGCCCAGGTCCTTCGCGGTGGAGGCCAGCAGGTCCAGCACGGACGCCGGCGACAGGTCGCCGCGCTCGGCGCGCACCAGGGCGAGCGCGCCACTGACGTAAGGCGCGGCGAACGAGGTGCCCTGCACGCCGATCACCGAC
>DATMKC010000182.1:0-3327 GCA_035553555.1 Egibacteraceae bacterium
CTGCCCATCCACGAGAAGGCGTCGACGCCGGACTGGGCCACGTAGTAGGGCGTCGGCAGGCGCCCGGCCGTCACGGTGCCCCAGGCGGTGCTTGCCAGGCCGACGGAGGCTTCCCGGCCGAATGCGCGGCCGCCCTGGCCCAGGGTGCCATCGTCCAGATTGATGCCTTGCTCCAGGCGAAAAACCGCGGACAGGCCGCCGCCGAGGTCCTCGACGCCGCGGAAGCCGAGCCGGCTGCCCAGCGCGCCGCCCGACACCAGCCGGCGGGACGAGCCGGCGCCGTTGTTAGACCATTCGACCCCGGCGTCGGCCACGCCGTAGATCGTGACGCCGGACGCCGGCGCGCCTCCTTGCGCATGCGCGGGTGCGAGCCCGAGCGCGAGCAGGCCTGCGGCCGCCGCGGAAAGGGAATGCTTCATGGTTGTCTCCTCGTTGTGATGGGATGGGGCCTGACGGGCCACGCTGCGGGCGATGCGCTGCCCGGCGGGCGGGTGCTCCGCGCCGTCAGCCAGCTGCAATCGGGTGTTAGAGGGCGGCGCGGCGGCGCCGGCGGCGGCGATCAGCCGCCGGCCTCGCCGCTGCGCCTCACTCGGCGCGTGCGCCGGTGTCCTTGATGACCTTGGACCAGCGCGCCATGTCTTCCTGCATGAGTGCCTGGAGCGCGGCCGGCGTCGATGGGGCGGGCTCCAGGCCCTGGGCTTCCAGCGCCGCCTTGACCGCCGGATCCCGCAGTGCCCGGCCCGCCGCCTCCTCGATCTTGGCCACCACGTCGGGCGGCGTGCCCGCCGGCGCGACCAGGCCGATCCAGACCTCGCTGCGGAAGGCCTTGAAGGGGCCGCCCGCGCTGGCGACGGTCGGGACGTTTGGCAGGTAGGGCAGGGGCTGCTCGCCGGCCACCGCGAGCGGGCGCAGGGCGCCGGTCTTGATGTGCGGGAGCACCGAGTTCGCGACGCCGAAGAGCACCTGGATCTGTCCGCCGATCAGGTCCGTGACCACGGGCTGCGCGCCGCGGTAGGGCACGTGCACCATGTCGATGCCGGCCAGGCTCTTGAAGAGCTCTCCGGTCAGGTGGTGCGGCGTGCCGACGCCGGCGGACCCATAGGACAGCTTGCCGGGCTGGGCCTTGGCCAGGGCGATCAGCTCCTGGGTCGACTTGGCGGCGAGGCCGGGGTGGACGACCAGGACGAAGGGCACGCGGCCCAGCTGCGTGACGGGAACGAATTCCTTCACGGGATCGTAGCCCGCGCGGCCGTCCGGATAGAGGAAGGGGTTGGTGACGAAATTGTTGGCCACGACGAGCAGGGTGTGGCCGTCGGGAGCCGCCTTGGCCGCCTGCTTGGTGCCAACGTTGCCGCCCGCGCCCGGGCGGTTGTCGACGATGACGGGCTGCTTCCAGTACTCGCCGAGCTTCTGGCCCACCGTGCGCGCCAGGGCGTCGTTGCTGCCGCCGGGCGTGAAGGGCACGACCAGCGTGACCGGCCTGCTGGGATAGCCGTTGGCATGTGCGCACAGTGCGATGCACGAGCCGAGAAGGGCGGCGGCCATCGCCTTGATCGCGCGGCCGGGCAGTTCAGTCTTCATGGGGTTGTCTCCTTTTTGTTTCGTGGAAGGGGCTTGCGGCTAAGCGGCGCCGCGGACCGTGTCGACCACCTGGCCGGCGTGCTCCACGTGCGAGCCGCGCCATGCGACATGCCCGTCGGGACGCACCAGGACCAGCGGGCGTTCGTAGGCTCTCGCCACGTCGGCCTGCTCGATGGATTCGAGGCGGAACGGAACTCCCCTGGCGGCAAAGGCCTGCGCGAGCGTGTCCGCCTCGCCCCGCAGGCCGCCGTCGAAGCACAGGAGCACGAAGGTGCGGCCGAACAGGTCGAGCGTCGAGCGGCCGTCGCTGAGCCAGACGTGGGGCGCGCGCGCGCCGGGCCGCGTCGTGGGGATGTACGTCGAGTACTCGTCCGGGGTCGGGGGCGTGCCGTCGGAAACGCAGATCGGCGAGCCCTCGTAGCGGTGGCCGATCTGCAGGCCCAGCGACTCCCACTCCACGCGCGTCGACTCGCGCAGGCGCCGGCCGAGGTCCCGGCGCACCTGCTCGCCTTCGGCGCTCAGGTCGCACACCGCCGCCGGGCTGGGCGTGTCCTGCCAGGCCCTGAAGTTCTGCGTGGAGAAGCCGATGTTGCGCTGCGCGACGGGCCGGCGCTCGGTCTCGTAGCTGCGCAGCAGGGCCGGGCCGCCCCAGCCGTTGAGGAGGCCCTCGAGCTTCCAGCCGATGTCCAGCACCTCCTGCGCCCCGGTGTTCATGCCCATGCCACCGGTCGGAGACATGGTGTGGGCGGAATCGCCCACGAGCGCGACGCGGCCCTCGAAGTAGCGATCGGCGAGCATCTCGCTGCGCCGCCAGGGGATGGCCGAATCGACCACGAACTCCACGTCGTCGCGACCGAGCGCGCGCCGGACCCAGGCGGCGGGGTCGAAGTTCGCGAGGTCCATCTTCTCTTCCGATCCGAGCACCGTCAGGCGCCAGATCTCGTTCCCGTCGACGACGGTCAGATTGCCCCACGTTCCCTCCGGGCCGACGAAGAGGTAGCGCTCGGCCGGCCCCATCTTGTGCTCGTGCACCAGTCCCGGCGCGTGGATCAGGACGTTCACCGAGTAGCTGAGCAGCCGGCCCTCCATCCTGATGCCGACCTGCTCGCGGACCTGGCTGGTAGCGCCATCGCAGCCGAGCAGGTAGTCCGCGCGGATGGTGACAGGCTCGCCCGTGTTCAGGTCGGTGACGGTCGCCGTGACGCCCTCGCCGTCCTGCTGAAGCGAGACGAAGCGGTGCTTGAACAGCAGCCTGGCCCTGGGTTCGGCGCGGGCGGCGTCGGTCAGGATGGGCTGCAGCCACAGCTGCGGGCAGCGCTGCTTCTTCTCGGGCGTCTCGGGCGGCGTGGGCGCGTCGCGCATGCTCGGGTAGCTCTCCCGATCGAGCAGCAGCCCGTTGAGCGACGTGCAGAAGACCATCGAGAGGTCGTAGTCGTCCGGGAATCCGCAGTCGCGCACGCGCTGCGCCAGCCCCCAGCGTCGGAACAGCTCCATCGTGCGCACCGCGATCAGGCCGGTGCGCGGGTGCTCGATCGTGCCGTCGCCCTCATCCACGAGGATCGACTCGATCCCCCTCCATCCCAGCTCGATGGCCATCGACAGGCCGATGGGCCCTCCGCCCACGATCAGCACGGGCGTCTTGATCTCTGTCCCCATGGGGTCTCATCCTTTCTCGTTTGGTTGGGGAAATGATCACCGGCACGCTCATCATTGTCTAATCGATATTGGAGAGAAATAGAATTCAGG
>DATMKC010000183.1:0-2692 GCA_035553555.1 Egibacteraceae bacterium
TCGCCGGACCGGTCGTCGACCAGGACGGCACCGAGCGGGTCGCCGCCGGGCAGCAGCCCACGTACGAGGAGGTCGAGACCATGGACTACTTCGTCCAGGGTGTGATCGGTTCGCTGCAATGACGGCTGCCGACGACGCGCCGATCGTCGTGCTGCTCCACGGCGTGGGCGTCGGCGCGGAGTCGTTCCAGCCCGTCGCCCGGGCCCTGGTCCCCGGACACGGCGTGGCCCTGCCGGACCGCTCCGGGTACGGCACGGGCGCGGGCGCGCCGCGCACCCGGATCGAGGACCACGTCGAGGACTTCGGCCGGTTCCTCACGAGCCTCCCCCGGCCCCCGGCCGTGGTGGCCGGTGTGAGCGGCGGGGCCACGATCGCCCTGGCCGCCGCGCTGGCCGGCGCGCTCGCAGGCCGGGACGGCTCCCCGCCGGGCCTCCTGCTGCACGAGCCGCTGCTCGGCGAGCTGGTGCCCGAACTGCACGCCGCGGCCTCGGCGGCCGCGGACGCACTGCAGCGCGGCGAACCCGGCGGTGAGAACGCCTTCCTGAGACGGCTCGCGGGCGAGCCTCTGCCGCCCGTGGGGCCGGAGGTGGGAGCCGTGGTGCGTGCCGAGGTGCCGAGCTTCCTGGCTTTCCAGCCGGACATCCGCGACCTGGAGCGGCTCGGCGAGCTGCCCTTGCTGGTCACCACCATCGGGGACCGCAGCGGCCGCCCGCGGCAGGCCGCCGCCGAGTTGCTCGCGCAGGCCGGCGGTGCCCACGTCGTCACCATCCCGGGCTGCGGGCACCTGCCGCAGCTTCAGGCGCCGGAGCGCCTCGCCGCCGCGATCGCGGCCACGGGCCGCGGTGCGGCCGCGCGGAGGGCGAGCGTATGCCTGTCCTGACAGGAGCCGAGCGAGCCGTCGGCCGCGTGCCCGGCAGCGACCCCTATCCATGGCCGTACGACGGCGACCTGGAGCCCGCGCGCATGGCACTTGTGGTCGCGGGAGCGAGCTCCGCGTGGCGGAGCCGTTGCCCGGACCTCGCCATCGCGGAGCGCAACATCGGCCTGCTGAGCGGCGCCATGCGCAGCGCCGGCGCGGTGGTGGTGACCGTCCATCAGGGTGTGCCTGCCCGCGCCGGCTTCTTCGGAGAGGAAGGCGAGCCGCTGGTGCTGCGAGGCGCGCGGCGTGTCCACGCGGCCGGTCTGGACGCCTTCTACGGGGGGCCGCTTGAGCCGGCCCTGCGCGCCTTGGGCCGCGACCTGCTGGTGCTGGCGGGATACGGCCTCGAAGGCCCGGTGCACTCGACGCTGCGCGGAGCCAACGACCGTGGGCTGGAGTGCCTGCTCGTCACCGACGCGTGCACCTCGACCGATCAGGGGTTGCGCGACGCCGCGGCCCGCACCGTGACGATGTCTGGCGGCATCTTCGGCGCGGTGGGTGACACCGCGTCCGTCTGCGCCGCCCTGGAAGCACGAAAGGACGCCCTGCGATGACCGCCGAGCTGACCGTCGACCGCAGCTTCCCCGCGGTCGCCTCCGAGCCGTACCCGTGGCCGTACGACAGCCGCATCGACCCGGCCCGCACCGCCTTGGTGATGGTCGACTGGCAGACCGACTTCTGTGGCCCGGGGGGATACGTCGACGCCATGGGCTACGACCTCGACCTGACGCGCGCCGGGCTGGCGCCGGCGGCACGGGTCCTGGCCGCGGCGCGGGAGGCCGGCCTCACGGTCGTCCACACGCGCGAGGGCCACAAGCCGGACCTGTCGGACTGCCCGCCGAACAAGCTCTGGCGCTCCCGCCGCATCGGCGCCGGCATCGGCGAGAGCGGGCCGTGCGGCCGCATCCTCGTGCGCGGCGAACCGGGTTGGGAGATCGTGCCGGAGGTCGCGCCGCTGACGGGCGAGGTGATCATCGACAAGCCGGGAAAGGGCTCCTTCTACGCGACCGACCTGGACCTCATCCTGCGCAACCGCGGCATCACCCACCTCGTGCTCACCGGCATCACAACCGACGTGTGCGTCCACACCACCATGCGGGAGGCGAACGACCGCGGCTTCGAGTGCCTCCTGCTGACCGACTGCACCGGCGCGACCGACGTGGGCAACTACGAGGCCGCGCTGAAGATGGTGACGATGCAGGGCGGCGTCTTCGGCGCGATCGCGCCCAGCGACGCGCTGCTGGCGGCGCTCGCCTCGGCGTGACCGCGGCGCTGCAGCGGCGATCCGTCCGCGCGCTGCTCGACGACTACCGTGCCGGCCGGACCACGCCCGCCGAGGTCCTCGCGCGCACGCGCGAGCGGTTCCTGGCAGGCGACCCCGCGATCTGGATCAGCGTCGCGGGTCAGGACGCGCTCGATCGGCGCGCGGCCCAACTGAGCGCCGTTCCAGACGGTCCGTCGCTCCTGCCGCTCTACGGCATCCCGGTCGCCGTGAAGGACAACATCGATGTCGCCGGCATGGTGACCACGGCCGCCTGCCCGTCCTTCGCCTACCGGGCGGCGCACTCGGCCACCGCGGTCCGCCTCCTCGAGGCGGCGGGCGCCGTCGTGGTCGGCAAGACCAATCTGGACCAGTTCGCCACAGGGCTCGTGGGCACGCGTTCGCCCTACGGGGTCCCGCGCAACCCGGCGGCCCCGGCGCACATCCCCGGCGGATCCAGCTCCGGCTCGGCCGTCGCGGTGGCGAGCGGACAGGTGCCGCTCGCGCTCGGC
>DATMKC010000184.1:0-5510 GCA_035553555.1 Egibacteraceae bacterium
AGGACTCCACCGGGCGCGCCATCCTGGCCGGGCCGGTTCGTACAGCGCGCCGTCGGCAAGCGCGCTTCGCCGCCCGCCGCTCTCCGACCACCCTCCCCACACGAACACCTCGCTGCCGGTCCAGAGTGCGAGCGCGTCGGCCCGGGACGCGATCGGCGCGCGAGGCAGCAGCTCCCATGAGCCTGGCGCGGGCGGCGGTGACGGCTCGCTCGTCCCGGCGTCGGAGCCGGCGAGGACCTCCGGGTCGCCCGTGGTGCCGGGAGCCAGTCGCGCCGCCTCGCGCACGGTCACCCCCGCCAGGCCGATCAACACGACGACCGCCGCGCCGGTGGCGACCAGACGCAGGCCGTGCGCGCGCTCCTCCGGCCCCCCGTCGGCCGCCATGGCGCTCAGCGCACCCTGCGCACCGTGAACGACCAGCCGCGCTCGGCGTCGGCCATGCCCAGGAACTCCTGGCCCTTCATGCGGCACCACACCGGGATGTCCACCTTGGCGCCGGGGTCGTCGGCCAGGACCACCAGCTCCGCGCCGACGGGCACGTCCGTGATCGCCCTGGCCAGGTCGATGATCGGGATGGGGCAGGCCTTGCCCAGGCTGTCGACCACGGGCGGCTGGGAGGCGAGGGGCTCGGCGCTCATCTGGCCAGCCTAGCCCCGCAGGGTGCGCACGACGTCGGCGAGCGCGCCCGTGAACGCGTCGGTGTGCGCCGCCTCCACACCGGGGCCGAGCGAGACGCGGACGTGCCCGTGCGTCAGCGCGCCCATGGCCACCAGCACGTGCGACGGCTCGCCGGACGTCGTCGCGCACGACGAGCCGGAGTGCACCGCGAAGCCCCGGGCGTCAAGCTCGCTGACCATCGTCTCGCCGTCGCAGTACAGCGCGGACAGCGCCACGATGTGCGGCGCGGTCGCGTCGTCCGGACCGTGCACCACCACGTCGTCCACCGCCTCGGGCACGCCCGCCCGCAGCCGCCGTCGCAGCGCGTCCTGCCGCGCCGCCTCGCCGGCCGCCGGGCCGTGCGGGTCCGACGGGCGCAGCTGCAGCACGGCCTCGGCCATCGCCGCCACGCCGGGCAGGTGCTCCAGGCCCGCGCGCACGCGCCGTTCGCGCTCGTCGCCGCGCAGCAGCGGGCGCAGCCGCGCGCGGGGAGACCACAGCAGCGCGCCCGTGCCACGGCCGCCGCCGAACTTCGCGGCGGACACGGACATGAAGTCGGCGCCGATGCCCTCCAGGGACACGGGCAGGCGGCCCGCGGTCTGGCAGGCGTCCACGTGCAGCAGCGCGTCGTGCTCGGCGCACAGCGCCGCCGCCTCGGCCAGCGGCTGCAGCGTGCCGACCTCGTGGCCGGCGTGCAGCAGGTTGACCAGCAGCGCGCCGCCGCGCAGCTCGGCCTGCAGGGCGTCGAGGTCCACCCGGCCCACCGCGTCGACCGGCACGCGCACGTGCTGGCCGCCGGAGGCCTCCGCCGCGGCGTCCGCGGCCGCCAGCACCGCGGAGTGCTCCACGGCGCTGGACAGGATCCGCGCCGGCCGTGACCGGTTCGCCGCCACCGCGAGGGGCGCGCCGCCCGCGATCTGCTGGAGCAGGCCCGCGGCGCGCCCCTCGCGGTGGCGGCGGGCCGGGTCGCCGGGCAGCGACTCGGCGACCTGGCGGGCGGCCGCCAGGGCCGCCGGGTGCCACGGCGTGGCGGACGCGTGGTCGAGGTAGACGCGGGCTGGGGCGGCGGCCATGCGACGCAGTATCGCGGGTTGCCGCGCATCGGCGGGGGCCGGTGACTACAGTGGGGTTGTGCGCTCGCCGTGAGGCGACCGCCGGACCGTTCCCCCATGCACACCCCGGCGCGCGGGCGCCGGAGTCCGACAGACCATTCGGCAACGGCGCCGGAGGCAAGCGATGGGAACCAAGACCGTTCAGCGCGTCGCGACCGTGACGATCCGCTTCGCGGGCGACTCGGGTGACGGCATGCAGCTCACCGGCGACCGCTTCACGTCCGTGACCGCGCAGCTGGGCAACGACCTGGCCACACTGCCGGATTTCCCCGCCGAGATCCGCGCGCCCGCGGGCTCGCTGCCGGGCGTGTCCGGCTTCCAGCTGCACTTCGCCGACCACGACATCCTCACGCCCGGCGACCAGCCCGACGTGCTCGTGGCGATGAACCCGGCGGCGCTGCGCACCAACATCGGCGACCTGCAGCCGGGCGGCACGCTGATCGTCAACAGCGACGCGTTCACGGCCGGCAACCTCAAGAAGGCCAAGTACGCCGCCGACCCGCTGCGCGACGGCTCGCTGGAGGGCTACCAGGTCTTCGAAGTGCCCATGACCACCATGACGATGGGTGCGCTGGAGTCGGCGGAGCTGGGCAAGAAGGACAAGGAGCGCGCGAAGAACATGTTCGCGCTGGGCCTGGTGTCGTGGATGTACTCGCGCCCGCTGGAGTCCACCGAGCAGTGGCTGCGGCAGAAGTTCGCCAAGCGGCCGGAGATCGCCGAGGCCAACGTCGCCGTGCTCCACGCCGGCTGGGCGTTCGGCGAGACCACCGAGATCTTCTCGCACAGCTACGAGGTGCAGCCGGCGGCGCTGCCCACGGGGCGCTACCGCCAGATCACCGGCAACACCGCGCTGGCCTACGGGCTCATCGCCGCCTCGGAGCGCTCCGGCCTGCCGATCTTCCTGGGCAGCTACCCGATCACGCCGGCGTCCGACATCCTCCACGAGCTGTCGCGCCACAAGGAGTTCGGCGTGCGCACCATGCAGGCCGAGGACGAGATCGCCGGCATCGGCGCCGCGCTCGGCGCGTCGTTCGCGGGGATGCTCGGCGTCACCACGACGTCGGGGCCCGGCGTGGCGCTCAAGAGCGAGACCATCGGCCTGGCCGTCAGCGTGGAGCTGCCGCTGGTGATCGTGGACATCCAGCGCGGCGGCCCGTCCACCGGCCTGCCCACCAAGACCGAGCAGGCCGACCTGCTGCAGGCGATGTACGGGCGCAACGGCGAGGCGCCGGTGCCCATCGTCGCGCCCGCCACGCCGGGCGACTGCTTCGACGCCGCGATCGAAGCGGCGCGCATCGCGCTCAAGTACCGCACGCCGGTGTTCCTGCTGTCCGACGGCTACCTGGCCAACGGCGCCGAGCCGTGGCGCGTCCCGGACCCGGACGGGCTGCCGGACCTGCGCGAGGTCGTCAACTTCGCCACCGTGCCCAACCACGACGACGGCTTCTGGCCGTTCCAGCGCGACCCGGAGACGCTGGCGCGGCCGTGGGCGGTGCCCGGCACGCCCGGCCTGGAGCATCGCATCGGCGGGCTGGAGAAGGCCGACGGCAGCGGCAACATCTCCTACGACCCGGACAACCACCACCGCATGGTGGAGCTGCGCGCGGCGAAGGTGGCGGGCATCGCCAAGGACATCCCGCCGCTGGAGGTGGACGACCCCGACGGCCACGCGCGGGTGCTCGTGATCGGCTGGGGCTCCACGTACGGGCCCATCAAGGCGGCCTGCCGCCGGGCGCGCTCGCGGGGCACGCCGGTGGCGCAGGCGCACCTGCGCCACCTCAACCCGTTCCCCGCGAACGCCGGCGAGGTGCTCGCGCGCTACGACCGGGTGCTCGTGCCGGAGATGAACCTGGGGCAGCTGCGCATGCTGCTGCGCGCGCAGTTCCTGGTCGACGCCGTGGGCTACAACCGCGTGCGCGGCCTGCCGTTCACGTCCTCGGAGCTGGAGGAGGCCATCGTGGGGCTGGAGCAGGAGGGCGCGCGATGACCACGGCGCTGCCGCTGACCAAGAAGGACTTCGTCACCGACCAGGAAGTGCGCTGGTGCCCCGGCTGCGGGGACTACGCGGTGCTGGCCACGGTGCAGGGCGTGCTGCCGGAGCTGGGCATCGCCCGGGAGAACCTGGTGTTCGTGTCCGGGATCGGCTGCTCCAGCCGCTTCCCGTACTACGTCGACACCTACGGCTTCCACTCCATCCACGGCCGCGCTCCCGCCATCGCGACGGGGGTCGCGGCGTCGCGGCCGGACCTCAAGGTGTTCGTGGTCACCGGCGACGGCGACGGGCTGTCCATCGGCGGCAACCACCTGATCCACGCGCTGCGCCGCAACAACAACCTGACCATCATCCTGTTCAACAACCAGATCTACGGCCTCACCAAGGGCCAGTACTCGCCCACCAGCGAGCTGGGCAAGGTGACCAAGTCGACGCCGTTCGGGTCGGTGGACCAGCCGTTCAACCCCGTCAGCGTCGCGCTGGGCGCGGAGGCCACGTTCGTCGCGCGCTCCATCGACAACGACCGGGAGCACCTGGGGCGGATGGTCAAGCTCGCCGCGCAGCACAAGGGCGCCTCGCTGATCGAGGTGTACCAGAACTGCAACATCTTCAACGACGGCGCGTTCGACGCCGTGCGCGACCACAAGGCCAACCAGATCCGCCTGGAGGACGGCCAGCCGATCCGCTTCGGCCAGGACGGCGAGATGGGCGTGGTCATGGAGCACGACGGCACGCTGCGCATGGCGCCGGTGGCCGAGGTGGGCGAGGAGCGCGTGCTGGTGCACGACGCGCACCGGGACGACCCGGGCCTCGCGTTCGCGCTGTCGCGGCTCAGCTCCGGGCCGACCGGCCCGACGCCGATCGGGGTGTTCCGCCAGGTCTCCCGCCCGGTCTACGGATTGGAAATGCAGCGCCAGATCGATGACGCTACTGCCCGGCGCGGCCGCGGCGACCTCGCGGCGCTCCTGGCCGGAACCGACACCTGGGACGTCCCGTAGCGGACGCGACGACGACGAGGCACACGATGAAGGTCCTGCTGGTCACCACCGACGCCCGCATCGAGGCCGACGTGCGCGCGGCGCTCATGGGCGACGACGTCCACGTCCTGCAGGTCGCCACGCCGCAGCGCGCGCTGGCCTACGTGCTGGAGCGCCAGGGCGAGCTCGACATCGTGGTGGCCGACGGCGACACGGCGCCCACCGGCGGCTTCGCGTTCTCCCACCAGCTCAAGCAGCGCAAGGACATGGGCGACGACGTGCCGCCGATCGTGCTGCTGATCGCGCGCGACGACGATCGCTGGATGGCCAAGTGGTCCCGTGCGGACGCCTACATCCGCAAGCCCATCGACCCGTTCGACCTGGAGCAGGTGGTGCGCGCGATCGTCGCCGGCGAGGCCATCCCCGAGCGCCCGCGCGTGCACGCCGCCCCCGGCGAGTTCGAGGCGATCCTGGCCGCGTCGAAGGTCCTGGCCGGCGGCGCCGCCGCGAGCGGGCCGATCTCGGCCGGGCCGTGAGCGGGGCGTCGTGACCACCGCCGGGGGGACGCAGGGGGCCGCGCCGAGCTGGCCCGACCTGCTGGTGCGCATCCAGCGGCGCGAGGACCTGGACGACGACACCGCGGCCGCCGCGATGACCGCGATCATGGAGGGCCAGGTCACGCCGCTGCAGGTCGCCGCGCTGCTCATGGGCCTGCGCGTCAAGGGCGAGACCGCCGAGGAGGTGGCCGGCTTCGTGCGCACGATGCGCCGC
>DATMKC010000185.1:0-4324 GCA_035553555.1 Egibacteraceae bacterium
ATCCTCGGCCGCGCCTGGATCCGTGTCATCCACCGCTGCTGGACCACCCGCACCCCCTACGACGAAGCCCTCCACGGCGGCGCCCAACGCCTCAACGCGCCGCTGATCGCGGCATAGGGTTGACATAGAGGGTGTCATGCGGCCTCCAGCCAGTCCAGGCGTCCCGGGCCGCAGCGCCCGTCCGGGTCCAGCGCGTGCTTCAGCCGCCGCATCAGGCCGGCGGCCGCCGGGGTGTCCGACGCCGGCAGTGCCACGCCGCCGACGCGCCGGCGCAGCCACGGCGTGCCGCCCAGCCCGGCGACGGCCTCGCGCCACACCCCCGCCAGGCCCGTGTGCGCCGCCGCGGTGCCGCCGGACAGGCGGGCGGTGTGCAACCCCAGCGCGACGTGGCTGTGGAGGGCGACCTGCAGCCCGGAGCGCTGTGCGGCCCGCTCGAACACGATGGCCAGGTCGCCGAAGCCGTCGGGCAGGGTGGCGGCGCGCAGCACGGTCTCGCCGGGCCGCCCGGCGGGCAGCTCGCGCAGGACCGCCCAGGACGCCTCCGCCTCGGCGTCGTCCAGCTCCTCCAGGTGCACGCCCAGCGCCGCGCCGGCGCGCCGCACGGATTCGGCGCGCTGCATGAGCCCCGCGCCGCGGCCTTCCAGCAGCACCCAGACGGTGTCGTCGGTCCAGTCCACGGCGCTGGGCTGCGCGACGCCGCCGAGCAGCCGCAGCGCCAGCCCGGCGGCGGCGTGCGCGCCCGCCGCCGCGCGCAGGGTGACCGCGCGCTCCGGCAGCGGGTGCAGCCGCACGGTGAGCTCCGTCACCAGGCCGAGCGTGCCGTGCGAGCCGCACAGGGGGCGCATGAGGTCGTAGCCGGCGACGTTCTTGATGACGCGCCCGCCGGAGCGCGCGACGGCGCCGTCGGACAGCACCACGGTGCAGCCGATCACCTGGTCGCGCAGGGTGCCGTAGCGCAGCCGCCGCGGGCCGGCGTCGTCGGCCGCGAACACGCCGCCCACGGTGGCGCCGGCCTGCGCCAGCGGCGGGTCCACCGCCAGCCACTGCCCGGCGCCGGCGAGCTCCCGCTGGAGTTCGGCCAGCGGCATGCCGGCCTCCACCGTGGCGGTGAGGTCGTCGCGCTCGTGCGCGACCAGCCGGCGCAGCCCGGCGGTGCGCACGATCGTGTCGCAGGCCCGCGCGGGCGGCAGCCAGTCCAGCTTCGTCCCGGCGCCGGCGAACAGCAGCGCGCCGCCGCCGAGCACGGCGTCGCGCGCCTCGGCCAGGGTGGCGGGGGCGGCCTCGGTCACCATTGCCGCGGATCCATTCCGCGCGTGATCGGCCGCAGGTCGATCACCATTGGCTGATCACCCCCGCCTCTTCCAGCGGGTGCGGCCGGTACGGGCCGGGCCGGTCGCCGCACAGCCGCGGGGTCGGCAGCACCTTGCCGGGGTTGCACAGCCCGTCCGGGTCGAACGCGCCGCGCACGCGCGCCATGACCGCGAGGTCCTCCTCGCTGAACATGCGCGGCATGTCGCAGGCCTTGTCCACGCCGACGCCGTGCTCGCCGGTGATCGAGCCGCCAGCGTCCACGCACAGGCTCATGATGCGCTTGGACAGCTCCTCGGCGCGGACCGCCTCGCCCGCCACGTCCGCGTCGTACAGCACCAGCGGGTGCAGGTTGCCGTCCCCGGCGTGGAACACGTTGGCCACGCGCAGGCCGGCCTCGGAGGCCAGCTCGGCGATGCGGCCCAGCACCGCGCCCAGGCGCGTGCGCGGGATCACGCCGTCCTGCACCAGGTACGCGGGCGCCAGCCGGCCCATCGCCGCGAACGCCGCCTTGCGCCCCTTCCAGATCAGCTCGCGCTCTTGCGCCCCGCCGGCGATGCGCACGCGGGCGGCGCCGTGGTCGCGGCAGATGCGCTCGGCCGCGGCGAACTCGGCCTCGACCTCCGCCGCCGGTCCGTCCAGCTCCACGATCAGCGCCGCGCCGGCGTCCAGCGAGTAGCCGGCGGAGGTGGCGGCCTCGCAGGCTTCGATCGCCAGCGCGTCGAGCATCTCCACGGCCGCCGGGGTGATGCCCGCCGCGACCATGCCGCTGACCGCCTCGCCCGCGGCGGCGGGCGAGGCGAAGTCGGCGACCAGCGTGCGCACCGCCTCGGGCAGCGGCAGCAGCCGCACGGTGACGGCGGTCACGATTCCCAGCGTGCCCTCCGAGCCGACCACGACGCCGCGCAGGTCGTAGCCGGGCGACTCGGCCAGCGCGCTGCCCAGCGTGACGATCTCCCCGCCGGGGGTCACCAGCTCGACGGCCAGGACGTGGTGGGTGGTGAAGCCGTACTTGAGGCAGTGCGCGCCGCCGGAGTTCTCCGCGACGTTGCCGCCGATGGTGCACACCACCTGGCTGGACGGGTCCGGCGCGTAGTACAGGCCGTGGCGCGCCACGGCGGCGGAGATCTCGCGGTTGGTGACGCCGGGCTGGGCGACCAGGCGCTGGTTGGCGGGGTCCACCGCCAGGATGTCGCGCATGCGGGTGGTGGCGACGACCACGCCGCCCTCGGCCGCCAGCGCGCCGCCGGACAGGCCGGTGCCCGCGCCGCGCGGCGTGAACGGCACCCCGTGCTCGGCGCACAGGGCGACCACGGCGGCGACCTCTTGCGCGGTGCGCGGAAGGGCGACCAGGTCCGGCACCTGCCGGTGGCTGGTCAGCCCGTCGCACTCGTAGGCGCGCAGCGCCGTGGGGTCGCGCACGACGCCGTCGGGGCCGAGCAGGCGCTCCAGGCGCCGCGCCAGCGCGGCGGCGACCATCAGGCGCCGAACACGCGCGCCCGCTGGACGAACGCCTCGCCCAGCGTCCCGCGCCAGTCCAGGCCGCCCTCGGCCCGCCACTCCTCCGGCGTGCCGCGCCCGGCGAGCAGCAGCGCCAGCACGCCCGGCTTGGCCTCCACGGCGTCCGCGGCCTCGGCGCCCGGGTCCCATGCCGCGCGCCCGCCTTCGACCACGAGCGCCGCGTCGATCGCCGCCGGCTCCTCCACGCGCACGCGCAGCCGGTCGCCGTCGCCCAAACCCGCGCGCTTGACGGCCAGCGCGGGCAGGCCGCGGAACACGTGCCGGCAGGCGTCGGCCCCGCCGGGGGCCTGGGCGCCCAGGTCCAGCGGGCGGCCCAGCGCCAGGTGGAAGTCCTGCAGGTGCACCCACAGGTCGAACATGCGGAAGCCGTGCAGGCGCTCCAGCGTCGTGGGGCCGAACGGGCCGATCGCGTCGTCGCCCGGGTCGCCTGCCGCGAAGCGGGCGACGTGGCCGGCCGCGGCCACCTCCAGCTCTTCCAGGAGCCGCTCCCGGGACCAGTTCCGTCGCGCCACGACACCCAGCTCGGTCCAGGCGTCCAGGCCGCTCAGCCCCTCGGCCTGCGGCGACCAGCCCTCCGGCGCCGGCGGCTGCTCGGCGGTGCCGTCCATCGCGGTCTGCAGGCCGGTGACGTGGGCCAGCAGGTCCTTGACCGTCCAGCGGGCGCACGGCGTGGCCTTGTCCCACTCGTGCTCGGCCAGCCCGTGGGCCAGTGACCGGAGCTCACTCCACAGCAGGCCCGCGGTCCGTGCCTCCGCCTCCATCGCCATCGCCGGCCTCCTCTGCGCCCGCTTCCTCCAACGTCGCGCGCTCGGCGCGGGACTCGACGAAGTACGCGCCGAGGACCCCCGCCACCGAGGCGACCACCACGAGGGAGTATGCACTCAGCAGCAGGGCGAGGAGGCGCCCGCCCAGCGTGACCGGCTCGAACGGCCGCCCCGCGCCCATGGCGACGCTGGCCGCCCACCACAGCGCGCCGCCCAGCCCGTCGATCCCGGGGTTCGCGGTGCGCTCCAGCAGGTACAGGAGCTGGCCGCCGGCGAACACCGCGACGGCGGTGGCCGTGACCAGGAAGCCCAGGCGGCCCTGCAGCAGCGTCTGCGCGGTGCCCACGGCGCGGTAGGACGAGCCGATCACGCGGGCGGCCGGCAGCACGCGCAGGACGCGCACGGCGCGCACGACGCGGAACAGCCGCAGCGCCGGCAGCACCAGGAACAGCACGGACGGCCAGCGCCGCCGCAGGAAGCGCCCCGGGTTGCCGGAGATCACCAGCTTGGCGGCGAACTCCACCACGAACACCCCCCAGACGAGGTTGCCCGCCAGGGCCAGCTCGTCGCGCTGCTCCGCGGGGGCCACCAGCTCGTAGGCGACCAGCAGCGCCCAGGCGAGGGCGAGGATCGCCATGGGGATGTCGAGCCGGTCCTCGACGAGGACCGCCAGGCGTTCGCGTCGGGTGGGCAGCGGCTCGGGCGCCATCATGGCGCCCTCACCCCTACCC
>DATMKC010000186.1:0-7808 GCA_035553555.1 Egibacteraceae bacterium
TCATGGGGGGGCCGAGGAACGCCAGCGGGCCGGTCTCGGGCAGGACGTAGCCGAGCTTGAGCTGGCCGTCGCCTTCCGCGCTCTCGCCGCCGCCATCCTCGGTCTCGGTGGTGTCTTCCGTGGGCTCCGTCTCCTCGCCGCCGTCACCGCACGCCGTAGCGAGCATGGCGATCACGGCAAGCAGGGCGAGCCGTCGCAGCAGGTGCATCCGCAGCATTGAGCACTCCTGTCAGTTCGGGGACCTGCCAGAGGCAGGGGTCCCGAGCCTAACCTACGGCCGTTGTAGGAGGAAGAGCTTTCCCGTGAGGGCGCCGGCGCTAGCATCGGCGCCCATGACGGATTCCCGCCCGGTGCTCGCCCTGCTCGACGGCCACAGCCTGGCCTACCGCGCCTTCTTCGCGCTGCCGGACGACCTGCGCACCACCACCGGCCAGCTCACCAACGCCGTCTACGGCTTCACCAGCATGCTGATCAAGCTGCTGGCCGAGCACCGTCCGGACGGCATCGCGGTCGCCTTCGACCGCGGCCGCCCGGCCGAGCGCATGGCGCTGCTGCCGGACTACAAGGCCAATCGCGCCGAGACGCCCGACGAGTTCCGCTCGCAGTTGCCCCTGATCGACGAGGTGCTGCACGCGCTGGCGATCCCGCAGGTGACGCGCGAGGCGACCGAGGCGGACGACCTCATCGCCACGTACGCCACGATGGCGTCGCGCGAGGGCTGGGACGTGCTGATCGTGACCGGCGACCGCGACGTCTTCCAGATCGTCGACGAGCACGTCAAGGTGCTGTACACGCGCCGGGGCATCAGCGACACGGTGCTCATGGACGCCAAGGCGGTCCAGGACAAGTACGACGTCGACCCCGCCCGCTACCCGATGCTGGCGGCGCTGCGCGGGGATCCCAGCGACAACATCCCCGGCGTGCCGGGCGTCGGGGAGAAGACGGCCGCCAAGCTGCTCAACGCCTTCGGCGACCTGGAGGGCATCTACGCCAACATCGACAAGGTCAGCGGCAAGAAGCTGCCGCAGATGCTGGCGGAGCACCGCGAGGCGGTGTTCAACGGCCTGGAGGTGGCCCGGCTGTACTGCGACCTCGACGTGCCGCTGGCGCTGGACGAGCTGCGCATGGGCGAGGTCGACCAGGACGCGGTCCGCCGCCTGTTCGGCACGCTGGAGTTCCGGGCGCTGTGGACGCGGCTGTCGGAGCAGGTGCTCGCGGTGGCGCCGGAGGTCACCGAGGCCGAGGGGTTCGACGCCGATCCGCTGCGCCTCGGCGCCGGCGGCGTGGCCGGATGGCTGGGCGACCTGGAGCCGGGCCAGCCGGTTGCCGTGCTGGCCTTCACGGAGGGGCGGCCTCCGGCCGTGCGGTTCACCGCTGTGGCGCTGGCGGCGGCGGGGGCCCGGCCGGCCACCGCCCAGCTCGGCGAGCTGGCCCACCAGGACCTTGAGGCGCTGGCCGCGCTGCTGGCCGACGAGGCCCGGCCCAAGTACACGCACAACGCGAAGCGGCTCCTGCACGCCGCGCGCGAGCGCGGCTGGGACGTCGCGGGGGTGGCGTTCGACACGGAGCTCGGCGCCTACCTGGTGCGCCCCGAGCAGCGCGACTACGACCTGGAGTCCCTGGCGCAGCAGTACCTGTCCCGGCGGCTGGCGGCGCAGGCCGGCGATCGCGGCGAGGGCCAGCTCGCCATGGCGCTGGAGGACGACTGGCGCGACCGGGCCCTGCGTGCGGAGGCGCTGCTGGCGCTGCGCGACGTGCTGGCCGGGGAGCTCGACGAGCGGGACCAGGAGCCGCTGCTTGGCCGGCTGGAGCTGCCGCTGGTGCCGGTGCTGGCGGACCTGGAGCACACGGGCATCGCCGTGGACCTGGACGTGCTGGCCGAGATCGGCGACACGCTGGCGGACCGCATCGCGGCGGTGCGCGAGGAGATCTTCCAGTGGGCCGAGGGCGAGTTCAACTGCGACTCGCCCAAGCAGCTCCAGGTGGTGCTGTTCGAGCGGCTGGGCCTGCCCAAGACCAAGAAGATCAAGACCGGCTACTCCACCGACGAGCAGTCGCTGGCCGGGTTGATCGACGCGCACCCCATCGTCGAGCCGCTGCTGGAGTACCGGAAGCTGTCCAAGCTGAAGGGCACCTACGTCGACGCGCTGCCGCCGCTGGTGAACCCGCGCACCGGGCGCATCCACGCGGAGTTCAACCAGGCGGTGGCGGTGACGGGGCGGCTGAGCTCCCAGCACCCCAACATGCAGAACATGCCGATCCGCACGGCCGAGGGCCGCGAGATCCGGCGCGCGTTCGTGCCCGGCGAGGGCTACACCTCGCTGCTCGTCGCCGACTACTCGCAGATCGAGTTGCGCGTGATGGCGCACCTGTCCGCCGACCCGGGCCTGCTGGAGGCGTTCAACTCGGGGGAGGACATCCACACGACCACCGCCGCCATGGTGTGGGACCTGCCGGCGGACGCGGTGGACGGCACGCTGCGCAGCCGGATCAAGGGGATGACGTACGGGCTGGCCTACGGGCTGAGCGCGTTCGGGCTCGGCCAGCAGCTGCGCATCCCGCCGGACGAGGCGCGCGAGCTCATGGACGCCTACTTCGCGCGCTTCCCCGGCGTGCGCGACTACCTGCAGGGCGTGGTGGAGCAGGCGCGCAAGGACGGCTACACGTCCACGCTGTTCGGGCGCCGGCGCTACCTGCCCGACCTGACGTCGGACAACCGGCAGCGACGCGACATGGCCGAGCGCATGGCGCTGAACGCGCCGATCCAGGGCACCGCCGCCGACATCATCAAGAAGGCGATGGTGGCGGTGCACGAGCGCATGCGGCGGGAGAGCATGGCGTCGCAGCTGCTGCTGCAGGTGCACGACGAGCTGGTGTGCGAGACGGCCCCCGGCGAGGAGGAGGCGCTGCGCGCCGTGCTGGTGGAGGAGATGTCCGGGGTGGCGGACCTGAAGGTCACCCTGGACGTCGACACGGCCACCGGCCCCTCCTGGGCGGCCGCCGAGAAGCACTGACCGGCTCGGCGGCTCCCGATCCCGCCGACGGTGTGCGCGTCGCGGCGCGCGCCGCCGCCACCGGGTCCTGACCGGCCGAAGCCGGGACTGTCCGCCCGTCCGCGGGGGGACTTCCGGCACGTTCACGCCGCGGCGGCGCGCCGTAGGGTCGGGACAGGTGCTGACGCCAAGGAGGCCGCCATGTCACGCAAGAAGGTCCTGGTCCTGGGGGCGAACTTCGGGGGGCTCACGGCGGCCCTGGCGGTGCACCACGAGCTGCAAGGCGACGTCGACGTCAAGGTCGTGTCCGCCTCGGACAGCTTCCTGTTCAACCCTTCGCTGATCTGGCTGCCGTTCGGCAAGCGCACGGCGCGCCAGATCACGTTCCCCGTGGCGCCGACCTTCGAGTCGCACGGGGTGGAGTTCGTGCACGCCGAGGCGACGCGGCTGGATCTGCAGGGCCACAAGGTCGAGACCTCCGCGGGCGTGGAGGACTACGACTACCTGGTGATCGCGACCGGCTACCGCAACGATTTCTCGGCGGTGCCGGGTCTGGGACCGGACGGCAACGCGGAGACCATCACCACGCTCGCCGACGCGCAGAAGGCCGGTGCCGCGTGGCGGCGCTTCCTGGACAAGCCCGGTGACGTGGTGATCGGCGCGGCGCAGGGAGCGGGCTGCTTCGGCGCGGCCTACGAGTTCCTGTTCAACATGAGCTACCAGCTCAAGCGGGCGGGCCTGCGCGACCGCGTGAAGCTCACGTACGTCAGCGCCGAGCCGTTCCTGGGCCACTTCGGCATCGGCGGCCTGCCGCACGGCGAGTCCCTGCTGGGCATGTTCATGGGCAAGGAGCGCATCGAGACGGTGCTGAACGTGCCGATGGACCACGTCGACGAGGGCCGCCTGGTGCTCGGCGATGGCCGCACGGTGGACTTCTCCTACGCGATGATCGTGCCGCCCTTCGAGGGCCAGCAGGTGATCCGCTCCGCGCCGGAGATCGCCGACGCCCGCGGGTACGTCAAGGTGCGCGACACCTATCAGGCGGAGGGCTTCGACGACGTCTACGCCGTGGGCGTGGCGGCCGCCGTGCCGGTGCCGTGGACCACGCCGGTGCCGGTGGGCATCCCCAAGACGGGCTTTCCCACCGAGCAGCAGGCGCACGTGGCGGCGCGCAACATCGCGGCGCAGATCCGCGGCGAGGTGCCGAGCGCGCACAAGGAGTTCGGGGACATCCCGGCGGTCTGTGTCATGGACGCGGGCAACAACGGCGTGCTGATCCTGGCCGACCGCATGCTGCCGCCGCGCAAGCACGGTGTGCTGATCCCCGGCCCGCAGAGCCATGCGATGAAGGTCGCCTTCGAGAAGTACTTCCTGTGGAAGGCCAGGCACGGCTACGTCGGGCTGCCGTAGCGGGCGCACCAGGGGCGGTGTGGCCGGGCTCGCGTTGACAGGTGCACAAGCGCACGTGACACTCGTGGGACCGCCCGACCCCTTCGGGTGGTTCTTCGCGCTCGCCGAGCGCGTGTCCGGAAAACCAAGGAGACCGAGTCATCACCATGGCTGAGACCACCACCGACGGCACCACCGAAGCGCCGCGCCAGCTGGCCACCGCCCCTCGCGAAGAGCGCGAGCGCGGCGAGCAGATCGTCCTCGAGGAGTTCGGCTCCGAGGAGGAGTTCCAGAAGGCCCTGGACGCGACCATCAAGGAGTTCGACGACGGTTCGATCGTCGAGGGCGTGGTGGTCAAGGTCGACCCCGAGGAGGTCCTGCTCGACATCGGCTACAAGTCCGAGGGCGTCATCCCCTCGCGCGAGCTGTCGATCAAGCACGACGTCGACCCCTTCGAGGTCGTCGCCATCGGTGACGTCATCGAGGCCCTCGTCCTGCAGAAGGAGGACAAGGAGGGCCGGCTGATCCTGTCCAAGAAGCGCGCCCAGTACGAGCGCGCGTGGGGCAAGATCGAGGAGATCTACAACAACGACTCCACGGTCACCGGCACGGTCATCGAGGTGGTCAAGGGCGGGCTCATCCTCGACATCGGGCTGCGCGGCTTCCTGCCGGCCTCCCTGGTCGAGATGCGCCGCGTGCGGGACCTGCACCCGTACGTCGGCAAGGAGCTCGAGTGCAAGGTCATCGATCTCGACAAGAACCGCAACAACGTGGTGCTGTCCCGCCGCAAGTTCCTGGAGGAGACGCAGAGCGAGTTCCGCCGCGAGTTCCTCGAGACCCTGCAGAAGGGCGAGGTCCGCAAGGGCACCGTGTCCAGCATCGTGAACTTCGGCGCCTTCGTGGACCTGGGCGGCGTCGACGGCCTGGTGCACGTCAGTGAGCTGTCCTGGAAGCACATCGACCACCCGGGCGAGATCGTCGAGGTCGGCCAGGAGGTCGAGGTCGAGGTGCTCGACGTGGACCTGGACCGCGAGCGCGTGTCGCTGTCGCTCAAGGCCACGCAGGAGGACCCGTGGCGCCAGTTCGCCCGCCAGCACTACGTGGGTGAGTTCATCGAGGGCAACGTCACCAAGCTGGTGCCGTTCGGCGCGTTCGTGAAGGTGGAGGAGGGCATCGAGGGCCTCATCCACATCTCCGAGCTCGCCGAGGCGCACGTCGAGGTGCCCGAGCAGGTCGTGAAGGTCAACGACCCGATCACGGTCAAGATCATCGACATCGACGACCAGCGCCGCCGCATCTCGCTGTCGCTGAAGCAGGCCGTCGCGGCCGGCTACGGCGAGGCCCCGGAGATCGCCGCCGCGCCCGCGGCGGAGTCCTTCAGCGCCGAGACGTACGACGCGCCGGAGACCGGCGAGGTCACCTCCGCCATGGGCGCGGCCCTGGCCGAGGCGTTCCAGCAGCGCGCCGGCGACTCCGGCGAGGCCGCGGAAGAGGCGCCCGAGGCCGAAGCGGCGTCCGAGGCCGCTGCCGAGGTGGACGAGGCCAAGGCCGAGCTGCGCCAGGAGGTCGGCGCCGAGTCCGAGGAGGCCGTGCAGGGCGAGGCCGCCGAGCAGGCTCCCGAGGTCGAGACCGCTCCCGAGGAGGTCGCCGGACCGGCGGCCGAGGCCGCTGACCTGACCGAGGCCGGCGAGGCGGACCCGCAGCCTGCCGCCGAGGAGCCCAAGCCCGAGGCGGAGACCGCCGCGGACGTCGCCGAGGAGACCCTCGAAGGCAAGCCCGAGGGCGAGACGGTCGAGGGCGAGTCGGGCGAGGGCGAGTCGGGCGAGGGCGAGTAGGAGCCTGGTGACATGTTCCTCGTCGGCTTGACGGGGGGGATCGGCAGCGGCAAGTCCACCGTCGCCGCGCGCCTCGTCGAGCACGGCGCGGAGCTCATCGACGCGGATCAGATCGCCCGGGAGGTCGTCCTCCCGGGCGAGCCCGCCTTCGAGCGCATCGTCGCGCACTTCGGCGTCGAGATCCTCGACGACGACGGCTGCATCGACCGCCCCAGGCTGGGGGCGATCGTCTTCGCCGACCCGGCCAAGCGCACGGTGCTGAACGAGCTGACGCATCCGGCGGTGTTCGAGCGCATCGCCAACGAGCTGGAGCTGCTCCAGGCGTTCGACGGACTGGTGGTCCTCGACGTGCCGCTGCTGGTCGAGGCCGGCGCGCAGCGCGGCTACGACGCGGTGTTGGTGGTGGCGACGAAGCCGGAGACGCAGGTGGAGCGGCTCGTCGCGCACCGCGGCATGGCGGAGGACGACGCGCGGGCGCGCATCGCCGCGCAGGCGCCGCTGGAGGACAAGCTCAAGGTCGCCACCCACGTCGTGTGGAACGAGGGAACGGTCGACGAGCTGGTCGCCAAGGTGGACGAGGTGGCCGAGGAGCTGTGCGAGCTGGCGCGCCAGAAGGCCGCGCGCGAGGACGCCAGCGTCCCCAACGACTGACCCCGCAGAGTCAGCGGACTTGGAACGCGAACTCCATGCCGGCCTCGCGATGGCCGGGCACCGGGCAGTAGGCGACGTAGTCGCCCGGCGGCAGGTCGAAGGGGGCCGTGATGGCGATGTAGGTCCTGCCCGGGCGCATGTCCAGCACGGGCCCCGGTTCGATCCGCAGGCCGTGACGCTGCGTCCCGTGGTTGACGAGCTGCACGGACCAGCTCCCCGCCGGCAGCGGCTGGTCCGGGCCGTCCGCGAAGTCGAAGTCGAACGCCGGCACGGTCAGGTGGCGGCCCTCCGGCCCCTCCACGCGGATGCGGGGGTCCGGCGCCGGCGCCTCCCACCCGGCCGGCCGGGTCATCGCGCGCAGCGCCACGCGCACCGGGACCCCGTGGCGCATGCGGACCTCGAACCAGCCCTCGTAGCCGTACCCCGACAGGTCGCGCCCGCCGTCACCGCGGCGCACCAGCGGGTCGGCGCAGCGGGGCGGGCGTGTGCCCGCCAGCTCGTCGCACAGCTCCAGCCCGCCATCGCCGCGACCCACCGCGTTGCCGAAGACCGTCGCGGAGCCGTTCCGGAGTCCGCGCAGCTCGCGCACGGTGATGGCGTCCGCGAACGGCTCCCCGTGCAGGAGCACCTGGTCGAGATCCAGGTCGTGCCCGGTCCGGCTCCAGCACTCATTGTCGCGCCACACCGGTGGCTGGTAGGCCGAGGGCTCGTCGCGCGGCGGCACGCCCAGGCTCTCGCGCACCACGAGCCGCCCGTCGCGGCGTGACACGGCGTAGCGCTCCATGCCGCCGGGCGCCGGCCCGCCCATCCACGTGCCGTCGCGGCGGAACTGCGCCGCGCCCCAGATCTGCACGAAGCGTTCGACCTGTGGGCACCAGCCGATGCCGCCGGCCTCGAAGATGTCGAACGGCAGCTCCGCGCCGAGCACCTGGACCGCGCC
>DATMKC010000187.1:0-2328 GCA_035553555.1 Egibacteraceae bacterium
GCGCAGGATGCCGACAGCCTGCGGCGCGTAGACGCACAGCGGCCCCCGGCAGTAGGCCACCACCTCGGCGCCGGGGGGCAGCTCGCCGATGCGCCGCTCCAGCTCGTCCACCGGGATGGACACGGCGCCGCGCACGTGGCCGGCCGCGTACTCCTCGGCGGGGCGCACGTCGACCACCACCACGTCGCCCTGGCGCAGCCGGCGCTGCAGCTCCTCGCGCGACACCGGCTCGACGTCGTCCTCGCCCAGGTACTCGCGCGCCGCGCGCTCCACGTCGGCCAGGCGGTCGGCGGCGAGCTCGCGCAGCGACACCAGCAGCCGGGCGACGTCGTCGCCGGCCAGCCGGTAGTGGACGCGGTTGCCGTCGCGGCGGGTCTGGACCAGGCCCCCCCGGCGCAGCACCTGCAGGTGCGCCGACGTGCTGGTGACGCTCAAGCCGGTGGCGACGGCCAGCGCCTCGACGCTGCGCTCGGCCTGCGCGAGCAGGTCCAGCAGCTCCAGCCGCTTGCCATGCGCCAATGCCTTGCCCGCGCGCGCGACGTGCGCGTAGAGGGCTTCCTTGTGTTCGCGATCGGCCATGCGCACAAGTGTAGCTATTCCAAAGAATTATGGAATAGTGGTCAGCGGGCGTGGCGTTGCCCACCGCGTGAACGAGCGAGGAGACACCCCGATGCGCATCGTGCCGATCGTCGACGAGGGACTGGGCAACAGCTCCTACGTGGTCGACCTCGGCGACGGCTCGGCCGTCGTCATCGACCCGTTCCGCGACCCGGCGCCGTACCTGCGCGAGGCGGAGCGCCACGGGCTGCGGCTGCGCTTCGCCGCGGAGACCCACCTGCACGCCGACTTCGTCTCCGGCAGCCGGGAGCTGGCACGCCACGGCGCGCGCGTGGTCGCCTCGGCGGCGGCGCCCGTCGCGTTCCCGGCCGAGCTGCTCGACGACGGGGGCGAGCTGGATGCCGGCGGCATCACCGTGCGCGCCCTCGGCACGCCGGGCCACACCCCCGAGCACCTGAGCTACCTGCTCAGCGACGGCGCGCGGCCGCTGGCCGTGTTCACCGGCGGCACGCTCATCCCGGGCGGGGTGGCGCGCCCGGACCTGCTGGGCCCGGAGCACACCGAGTCGCTGGCGCGCGCGGCCTACCACTCCGTGCGGCGCCTGCTCGCCCTGCCGGACGCGCTGCCCGTCTACCCGACGCACGGCCCGGGGTCGTTCTGCTCGGCCGGCGGCGGCGGCAAGCGGGTCAGCACGATCGGCGAGGAGCGCGCGGCCAATCCCCTGCTGCGCGCCGCGACCGAGGAGGAGTTCGTGCGAGTGCTGCTGTCGGGCCTGGGCAGCTACCCGCACTACTTCCGCGAGCTGCGCGAGGTGAACCAGGCCGGTCCCGCCGTGGTCGGCGACGAGCCGCCCGCCCTGCGTGCCCTGGACCCGGCCGAGGCCGAGCGCCTGGTGCGCGACGGCGCGGAGCTCGTGGACGTGCGGGACATCGAGGCGTTCGCGCGCGGCCACGTGCCGGGGTCGCTGTCCATCGCCCAGCGCGCGCAGTTCACGCCGTGGCTGGGCTGGCTGGTGCGCCGCGACCGGCCGCTGGTGTTCGTCGGCGACGAGCGCACCGACCGGCGCGCCCTGGTCTGGGCGGCGCTGTCCATCGGCTACGAGCACCTGGCCGGCGAGCTGTCCGGCGGCGTGGACGCGTGGGCCGCGTCCGGCCGCGCCCTTGCGCGCCTGCCGCTGGTCGAGCCGGAGGCGGTGGACGCGCGACGCGGCATCGTGGACGTGCGCCAGGCCGACGAGTGGCAGGCCGGCCACGTGGACGGCGCCGAGCACGTGGAGCTGGGCGCGCTGCCGGAGCGCGCCGGGGCGCTGCCCGGCGAGCCGCTGGTGGTGCACTGCGCCCACGGCGAGCGCGCGATGACGGGCGCGAGCGTGCTCGCGCGCGCCGGGCACCGCGACGTCGTGGCGTTGCGCGGCGATCCGCGGCGACTCGCGGCCGCGCTGGGCCGCGGCGTCGAGCGCGCCTGATGGGCTCTGCGGCCGCGGTGCTGCGCCTGGGCCTGCGGCACAACGCCGGGCAGTTCTTCCTGCTGGTCGGCGTGAACGCGCTGGTGGGCGGGATGGTGGGCCAGGAGCGCGTGGTGCTGCCGCTGCTGGCCGAGCGGGAGTTCGGCGTGTCGTCGTTCTCGACGCTGCTGGTGTTCGTGGCCGCGTTCGGCCTGACCAAGGCGGCGGCCAACCTGTTCGCCGGCGCGCTGGCGGACCGGTACGGGCGCAAGCCGGTGCTGGTGGCGGGGTGGCTGGTGGGCGCGCTGGTGCCGCCGCCATGGCGC
>DATMKC010000188.1:0-6779 GCA_035553555.1 Egibacteraceae bacterium
GTTCAAGATGATCGTGGGCGAGGAGAAGCCCGACTCCGGCACGTTCAAGGTCGGCGACACGGTGGAGCTGGCGTACGTGGACCAGAGCCGCGACGCGCTGGACCCGGACAAGACCGTCTACACCGAGATCACCGACGGCCAGGACCTGCTCATGGTCGGCAACCGCGAGATGAACGGGCGCGCCTACGTCGCCGGCTTCAACTTCAAGGGAACCGACCAGCAGAAGAAGGTGGGACAGTGCTCCGGCGGCGAGCGCAACCGCATCCACCTGGCCAAGCTGCTGCGACGGGGCGGCAACCTGCTGCTGCTGGACGAGCCGACTAACGACCTGGACGTGGAGACGCTGCGCGCGCTGGAGGAGGCGCTGCTGGAGTTCGCGGGCTGCGCGGTGGTGATCTCCCACGACCGCTGGTTCCTGGACCGCATCGCCACGCACATCCTGGCGTTCGAGGGCGACAGCCAGGTCACCTGGTACGAGGGCAACTACGCCGACTACGAGGAGGACCGCCGCAAGCGCCTCGGCGCCGAGGCCGACCAGCCCCACCGCATCAAGTACAAGCCCCTCGTCCGGCCCTAGTCCTCGAGGAACGCTGCGAGTTCGGTTGATGTCTGTAGCTTGCTGAATCCTTCAAGATGGAGCGCCGCTTCGCAGTCGGTCAGTTTGCCTTGCAGTTTCGCAGCAAGCTGATGTCCATCGTCCTTGGCTCGGCTCCCCGCCATGCAGATCAAGGCTCGCGCGCGCAGGCGCGCCGTGTGCTCTCCCAGCCAGTCGAGGAACCAATCGTCGGCGCCGCGCCAACCCACGGTGATCACCGACAAGGGCCCGTCCAACGTGCGGGCAAGCGCATCCAAGTGCGTTTGGGGGCATACGGGACCGGGCTTCCCCTCTATCGGCAGGGCGAGGGCGGGTACCGTCGGCAATGCACCAGAGCCTAGTCGTGGCACAAGCTCGATTTCATCACTGTGCCGCTCTGTCCACTCCCATTCGCGCAGAGCGGCTTGCGCGGCGGTCACGTGATCGATGTATCGAGCTCTTACCTCGTCCGCTCCGGTGTAGAGAGCGCGCGCCCAGTTGCAGCTACCGTGCGGCTTGATGAGTAGGCGGTCTGAGTCGCTGACATACCAGGGCAACGCCTCCAGGCGCTTGTTCATCACGTTCCCAAAGGCGTGCTCAGCCAAGAGGTCATAGTTGAAAGAGACAACGGCGAGGGGTTCGTTGCGAGGGCGGCACCACCTGTTGACGCGGCCGAGCAGGCCGGCGTAGTTGTTGGCATGGCCCGGCCCGAGCTGAGAAAGGCAGTACTGCGTGCAGGCCCAAAAGTAGTCACGTAGGAGAAAGCGTGTAGCCAGTACGGCCCGGGCATCCTCGCGGATAGAGGACCCCGCGTAGTTCGCGAGAAACTTCTCCACTTCAAAGGCTTGCGCGTCCCTTGCCACTTGCATGCGTGCGTCGTGGATCAAGTGAGAGGCCGCGCCGTATCGGTCGAGGAGCCGATCGATAAGAGCACCGCGGAAGAGCTGGGGTGTCAGCGGAGGTCGGAACTCGTCCGGGCTGGCTGCTGGCCAGTGTTCCAACGAACCGCTGGTGGGGGTACTCCAAATGTTGCCCATTTGGGCCACGTCGTGTGAAGCACCCGCCCCGAAGATCACCAGCATCGTCACGGCTGTCTCCTCCCGTCGGTCCGTGGCGGAGTGTGCCAGCCGAGTGAGACATGGGCTTGTGGACGAGGCGGGGTTGGGGACGCTCGGCCGCAAGATTGCGGCTCAGGGTCCCCAAACCGGCGCTGTGCACAAGGGCGTATTGGGTCGGATCGGGTGCGAGGGTGCACCGGATCCGACCCAATAACGCGATGTGCACAGGGTGGGCGGCGCTACCAGCCTTCGACGTTGCCCATCGCGGCGCTGTCCGGCGACGTCTCGGTGATCACGGAGAGGCCGCCGTTGGTCTCCAGCACCACGGTCGCCGCCTGGGTCGGTGACGCGAGGCCGGCCTCGCGCACCGCCTGGTGGATCTCCACCTCGGTCACGCGCATCCGCCGCATGGGCTCTTCGAGCAGCCGGCCGAAGACAACGGCGCCCTCGGCCACCGATACGTCCTGCGACGTGGCGACGCTGGCCAGCGCCGACCCGAACGCCACCGTGACGATCCAGTCGAAGGCGTTGAGCTTCGCCAGCGTGCGCTTGCCGCCGAGGCGCACCGCTACCAGCAGCGCCGTGTAGCCCAGCACCGTGACGAGCAGCGTGCGGCCCAGCGTGGACCAGCCGTCGACCAGCATGCTCTGCATGTCCACGGGCTACCCACCCGGGGGCGGGCGGACGCTAGGCCGGGGCGCGGGCGGCGACCAGGTAGGTGCCCGCCACGATCAGCGCGATCCCTGCGGTGGCCTTGAGGTTGATCGGCGCGATGCCCAGGCGCGAGTCCAGCACCAGGCCGGCCCCGAGCTGCGTCGCCACCGACAGGGCCAGCGCCACGGCGGCGCCCACGCGCGCCGACGCCAGCGACAGGCAGCTCAGGATGAAGAAGCCGGCCACGCCCGGGATCACCCACCAGCCGCCGGCCGCCGACTCCAGGGCCTCGCCCCAGCCGCGCCGCAGGAACATCACCACGAGGGCGATGACGAGGCCGCCGACGTGCACCAGCAGGGCCACGGTGAACGGGCCGACCCGCGGGGCGTTGCGCCCCATGATGGTGACCTGCGCCGCGATGAGAAGGCCGGCCACGGCCGCCAGCATGTACCCGAGGTTCACCGTTGCTCCGCGTGTCGAAGGGGACAAAGACACGCCAGGATGCCACGCCGGGGAGTTCACGCCACCGACGCCGGTCCCCACGGAGGTCCCGGAAAAGATCGAGGCCCCCGTGGTCGGGCGGGGGCCTCGAAGTGCGCATCGACGGGTTGCGGGCGGGCCCGTCTGGCACATTCGCTTCGCCGGTGTGTATGCCCCCGCCCGGGACGCCCAAACCGGGATTCCTGGAAAAGTTTCGTAAAGGTCGGTCATCGACCCGGACGGGGGTGCGGGTGTTCCCCCTACAGGGGGAATCCGAGGATGCCGGCGAGCTCGCGCACCGTCGCGCCGGCCCCGGCGGCGGCTGCCTCGTCCACGGCCCGGACCGCGCCGGGCGTGTCGAGATCGCTGCGCATCGCCTCGTGGAACGCCGCCGCGGCCTCCGGAAGCGCGCCGCCCTGGTCCGCGACGTCGGCCCAGCGCCGTACGCCCGCGGCCGCCGCGACGAGCTCGGCCTCGTCGTAGCCCCAGTCCTGGCGGTAGTGGTGCTCCAGCAGGTAGCGCCGCACGGCCAGCGGGTCGAAGCGCTCGCGCAGCTCGCTGACGAAGACCAGGTTGCCCAGCGACTTGGACATCTTGACCCCGTCCAGCGCCACCATCCCGGTGTGCAGCCAGAAGCGGCTGAACTCCTGGCCCGTCACGTGCTCGGCCTGGCAGATCTCGGCCTCGTGGTGCGGGTACACCAGGTCGCTGCCGCCGCCGTGGATGTCGATGGTCGGGCCCAGCTCGTCGATCGCCATGACGGAGCACTCGATGTGCCAGCCGGGACGCCCCGCGCCCCATGGCGAGTCCCAGGACGGCTCGCCCTCGGCGCTGGGCTGCCACAGCAGGAAGTCCAGCGGGTCCCGCTTGCCCGGGGCGTCCGGGTCGCCGCCCTTCTCGGCGAACTGGCGGAGCATCTCGTCGCGATCCAGCTTCGCGAAGCGCCCGTAGCGGTCGGAGGCGGCGGTGTCGAAGTACACGCGCCCGTCGGGCAGCGCGTAGGCGCTGCCGTTGGCGCACAGCGCCTCGACCGACGCCACCATCGACGGCACGTGCGCCGAGGCGTAGGGCTCGACGTCGGCGGGGCGGCACTGCATGGCCTTGAGGTCCGCCGTGAAGCGGTCCAGCTCGCGTGCCGCGATGGCCTCCGCCGGCTCCTGGCGCTCACGCGAGACCCGGAAGATGTCGTCGTCCACGTCGGTGACGTTGCGGACGTAGCGCACATCGTGGCCGCGGTGCTCCAGGTAGCGGATGAGGGCGTCGAACGCGACGTAGGTGAAAGCGTGGCCCAGGTGCGTGGCGTCGTACGGCGTGATCCCGCAGACATACAGGCGCACCACAGGTCCCGCGTCGAGCGGGCGCAACTCGCCGGTGCGGGTGTCCCGCAGTCGCAGGGCGTCGTCCATGGCCGCCCAGCGTAACGCCGCCGCGTGCGACGCCATTCCAGCGCCGCGGCGCCCGGAGCGCACGGCGAGGCGCCCGAACGGCCGGGAAAAGGGGCCGGCCGCCTGAGCAGTCATCAGGCGGCCGGCGCAGAGGTGCTTGGGGGGTGCCCTCTGTATGTGGACGGATCCCGAGGTGGGGTCGGGGTTTCCGTTCGTGTCGGGAGCTTCCGAGGTGGGTGTCAGTCGCTCCGACAGGCACAAGAATGCGCCCGACGGAGGCGCGGTTCCATGGCGAACTAGGACGGTTTCCGCCTGGTCACAAATGACTAGGCGCCCTGGTCCTCGCTCGCGGCGTCCCAGTCGTCGTCGAACGGCAGCCGACCCTGCGCCAGCGCGGCGATCGGCGCCCAGCTGTGGCGGTGCAGCACGCAGGGGCCGTGTTTCAGCAGCGCGGCGCGGTGCTCCGGCGACGGGTAGCCCTTGTTGCGCGAGAAGCCGTAGGGCGGGAACTGCCCGCACGCCTCGGTCAGCAGCCCGTCGCGCGAGACCTTGGCCACGATGGACGCGGCCGCGATGGAGGCGGAGTGCGCGTCGCCGTGGACGATGCGCACGTTGCGGGTGCCGTAGCCGGACAGGAAGTCCCAGTTGCCGTCGATGAGGCAGACCTCCGGCCGCACGGGCAGCGCGTCGACGGCGCGGCGCGCGGCCAGGCGGCAAGCCTGGCTCATGCCGATGCGGTCGATCTCGTCGTTGGTGACGTGGCCCAGGCCGACGGCCACGGCGAAGTCGGTGATGCGCGCGGCGAGCTCTTCGCGCCGCGGCGCGTCCAGCGTCTTGGAGTCGCGCAGCTTGTACATGCGCCGGTCGGCCGGCAGCACCACGGCGGCGTAGGTGACGGGGCCCGCCCACGCGCCCCGGCCGACCTCGTCGACGCCGGCCACCACCGCGCCTTCGGCCCACCACTGCTGCTCGTGGCGCACGCCGGGCACGCGCGGCAGGGCGCGGCCGCTCTTGCTGACCGGGCGGCGGCGGCTCGCGGGCAGGGCCATGGGCGCGGCCTACAGGTACAGGCCGGTGGAGCCGGCTTCGCGTTCCTGGCTGGCGACCGCGTGGACGTCGCGCTCGCGGATGATGAGGAACACCTCACCGCGCACGTCCACTTCGATCGCCGCCTCCGGCAGGAACAGCACGCGGTCGCCCGGCTCGATCGTGCGCACCAGCGGGCCGATCTCCGTGACGTCCGCCCACACCCCGCGGCGGTCGGCCGACTTGGCCGTGGCCGGGATCAGGATGCCGGCCTTGGTGCGCCGGTCGGTGTCCTTCTGGGTGCCGCACAGGATGCGGTCGGCGGTGACGCGGACGGCGAGCTTGGCTTCCTCGGCGTCGGCGTCGGACTGCGGCTGGGACATGCAGCGAGCATAACCGGCGTCCGCCGCGGGGCTGTCGCCGCTGGCGCATAGACTCGCGGCCATGCGCCGATTCGCCGTCGTCTTGGCCGTGCTGGCGGCCACCGCGTGCCAGCCGGTCGATGACGTGCCGCGGGATCCCCGCGGCACGGTGGAGCGCGTCACCGAGACGCCGCTGGACGCGCCGGTCACCGGCATGCCGTCGTCACTGGAGGACCTGCGGGCGCGCGCGTGGCCGGAGGCGCTGGCGTGGCAGGACGAGCCGGTGCTGGCGGAGATCCTGGTCGACGTCGAGGCTTCCGGCGGCTGGCGGCGGGCGCAGCTGACGTACCTGGCCGCGGACGCCGACCGGCTCCTGACGGTGACCGTCACGGCGGACGGCATGGCGGACGAGCTCACCACGCTGGCGGCACTGCAACTGCACCCGGTGAGCCGGCGCGGCATGGCCGAGGTCCCGGAGTTGCCGGAAGGCGTGTTGCAGCCGCCCGAGCTGGTGCGGATGGGCCGGGCGGAGCTGCGCGAGTGCGGGATCCGCGACACGCCGACGGGCGTGCTGTACGCCAGTGGCGCGCCGGCGGCCTGGAACGGCCGGCGCTGGACGGCGCCGCCGGTGTGGACGGCGACGGTGACCAGCGACGGGGGCGCCGTGCAACTCGACCCGGTCTCCGGGGAGGTGCTGGGCTGCGTCGAAGCGGGGGCCTGAGATGGGAATGGTGGTGGAACCGGCCGGGCCTGGACGGTGGGCCGACGTCGAGCGGCTGTTCGGGACGAATGGCGCCTGCGGCGGCTGCTGGTGCATGTACCCGAGGCTGAAGGCCAGCGAGTTCGACGAGCGCAAGGGCGAGGGCAACCGCGCGGCGCTGCGCGAGCTGGTGGAGGCGGGCACGGAGCCCGGCCTGCTCGCCTCTCGCGACGGCGAGCCGGCCGGCTGGGTGGCGATCGGGCCGCGCGAGCAGTACGGGCGCCTGTCGCGCTCGCCGGTGTGCAAGCCCGTCGACGACCTGGCGGGCGTGTGGTCCGTGGTGTGCTTCTTCATCCCGCGGGCCAATCGCCGCCAGGGACTGAGCAAGGTGCTGCTGGACGCGGCGGTGAGCCACGCGTTCGCGCGTGGTGCCGCCGCCGTGGAGGGCTACCCGGTGGAGCCGCAGAAGCCGGACAGCCCCGACGTCTTCGCCTGGTGGGGCACGGCGCAGGTCTTCCGTGCCGCCGGCTTCACGGAGCT
>DATMKC010000189.1:0-3322 GCA_035553555.1 Egibacteraceae bacterium
GCCTTGGACGCGCGGAGCGGCGTGCCCGTTGTGTCCAACGGCCGGCGCGAGGAGCGCTTGCACGTCAGCCGCGTAGGCTAACACCGGCAAGCGCGACGGCCAGCCGATCCCGCAAGATCCAAACGACCCGGTTCCGCGTCAAGAAGCGGTGTCGGCGCCCTGCCCGAGCACGCGGTCCTGGTCGGTGGCCGCCGCGGCGCTGGCGGTGCGGATGAACTCCTCGACGTCGCACCACAGCGCGTCCTGGACGACGACCAGGTCGCCCTCACGCTCGATGCGCAGGCCGGTGGCGCGGCGCAGCCGGGTGAGCAGCGTGCGCAGCGAGCGGTGGCCCGCCCGGACGCGGGCGTCGGGCCACAGCGCGGCGCACAGGGCGTCGCGGTGCGCCGAGCCCCCGGTGAGGACCAGCAGGGCCAGCAGCTTCTGGCATCGGCCGGCCGGCACCGGCGTGAGATGACCGTCCCGGAACAGGCGGACCGGTCCGAGCAGCCGCACTTCTAGAGACGCTCGCTCCACGTCGCTCCCCCTGCAGCGCCGTGAGCCCGCGAGTGTGAACGAAGCGGTGTGTGGGCTCAGCCGAACAGTGACGCCGTCGAGTATGGCAGAGGCATCGCCCGTCGGCAGGACCCCATGTGGATGACCGACGGCAGGTGTCGCACCCCGCCAACTGCGGGACCAGTTGTGTCCGGTAGCCGACTCAACTCGTCCCGGAGATCGAGCCGACCGGCCTCGGCTACTGCGAGGGAACCTGACCGCAGAACCCCGCACGTCGGTGCTGTGGATACGCGGCATCCTGCTGAGAGAGGACACGAATCGTCCCGGAGATCGGGCAGGTCTTGGCTACTGCGAGGGGACCTGGACGACGATTTGCGGGGACGGCGGCGGGAAGTAGTGCGGCAGGACCGTGTTCCCCATCATCGCGACAAGGATCGCGACGACGATCGTGATCAGATGCGTGGTCTGGGCCGCGCGCACCTCGCCGATCTCCCTGTCGATCTTGGCCGACAAGCGCATTTCCAGAACGTCGAGGTCCTGCTTGGTCGCGACATCGCCCCAGCCGGTCGGCGGGGTGCTCTCCATGAAGATGTCGGCGGTCTCCTGGTCCATGTGCCGATCCGCCCACTGGCGCAACCGCTGGCGTTGACGCTCGGTGATCGTGCCCATCATCGACTCCCCGCAGACGGCGAACAAGGGACCGCCGCGAACATACGAAGCAGCGGCGAAACACGGCATCCGTCATCCACAGGACGCCGCCGAGCTCCGCCCACGGACCTCCAGGCGTCCGGCGGGACCTGGCGAGCAACCATGCCGTCTCTGGTGTGACGCCCCGCTTGCCCCGCACCAGCTCGTTGACCCGCTGCACAGGGATCCCCAGGTGGCGGGCGAGCGCGACCTGGGTCAGCCCGAGCGGCGCGAGGAACTCCTCGCTGAGGGCCTCGCCCGGATGAGTCGGGATGCGCTTTCTCGGCAGCATGACGAGCTCCCTAGTGGTAGTCGATGATCTCGACGACTGACGAACCGAGTCAGGAAGCGGTGCCGGCGTCCTGCCCGAGCATGGCCCACAGTGCCTCTTGAAGCCGAAACGCCTTCACGCGGACCTCGGCGGCCCAGGGCTCGTAGCGCCAGGAGTCCAGCGGCGCGCCGCGCCACAGCTCCTGTGCCCGCACGGCCAGCCGGTTCCGCGTCGCGACGTCGTCGACGGTGGCCACCGCGGCCGTGGCGGTGCGGATGAACTCCTCGACGTCGCACCACACCGCGTCCCGAACGACCACCAGGTCGCCCTCGCGCTCGATGCGCAGCCCGGTGGCGCGCCGCAGCCGCGTGAGCAGGCTGCGCAGGGAGTTCTGGCTGGCCTTGACACGGGCGTCGGGCCACAGCGCGGCGCACAGCGCGCCGCGGTGCGCCGAACCCCCGTTGAGGACCAGCAGGGCCAGCACCTCTTGGCACCGGCCAGCCGGCACCGGCGTGTGCTCACCGTCCCGGGACAGGCGCACCGGCCCGAACAGCCGCAACTCGAAACACGCTCGATCCACGTCGCTCCCCTGCCGCGCCGTGAGCCCGAGAGTGAAAGAGCGGTGTGTGGACTCAGCCGATCAGTGACGCCGTCGAGTATGGCAGAGGCGTCACCCGCCGGCAGGACCGCTGTGGTTGACCGACGGCAGGCGCCGCACCCCGCCAACTGCGGGACCGGTTGTGTCCGATAGCGGACACAAGTCGTCCCGGAGATCGAGCCCCGCCGTCGGGGCTGTGGATACGCGGGTGGGCGCCGGGCGCGGTCGGCATATCGTGCGGACAGCCACACCATTGACGTGGTCGAAGCGTCCGTTCACGCTCAAGCCGATGGAGGACATCACCGTGCACGAACTGCGCGAGCGCGCCGACGAGCTGCTCGACCGCGTCGCCGCGGGCGAGACCATCACCATCACCCGCGACGGCACCCCGGTCGCCGAACTGCGGCCCTTGGCGGCTACCAAGCCGACGCTCACGATGGACGAGATCCTGGAGCGGTTCCGGCAACTGGAGCCGGACGATCCCCAGGAGTTCCGCCGTGAGCTCGACGCGATCCTCGACCCCTACGCATGACTTGGCGCTCACCGCAGGGGTTGCTCGACAGCAACACGATCATTTTGCTGTCGCGGCTCGGTCCCGGCACACCCATGCCGCGCCAGGCGCTGGCGTCCACGATCACATTCGCCGAGTTGTGCGTCGGCCCGGTCGTTGCGACGGACCCGGCCGTGGTGGCCATACGGCAGTCCGAAGTGAATTTGGCCGAGAAGTCGTTTGAGCTGTTGCCATTCGACGTTGCGTCAGCCAGGACATATGCGGGTGTGGTCGCGTCGTTGCGCGCCGCGGGGAGGAAAGGCGCGTCGCGGACGACCGATGCGATGATCGCGGCGGTGGCGATCGCCAACGGTCTGCCGCTCTACACGTGCAACCCGGCGGACTTCGCCGGCATCGACGGCCTGGAAGTCGTGCCGATCCCCCACCCCAACACGCCGTAACCGGGCCGGTCTTGGCTACTGGGAGGGGACCTGGACGACGATCTGCGGGGACGGCGGCGGGAAGTAGTGCGGCAGGATCGTGTTGCCCATCATCGCGACGAGGATCGCGACCACGATCGTGATGAGATGCGTTGTCTGTGCCTCGCGCACCTTGCCGATCTCCTTGTGGACGCCGCCGATCTCGTCGGCGAGTTTGGCCGAGAAGCGCGACTCCAGAACCTCGAGGTCCTGCTTCGTCGCGACATCGCCCCAGCCGGCCGGGGGAATGCCCTTCATCAGCGTGTCGGCTCGCTCACGACCCATGGCCTCGTCCGCCCACT
>DATMKC010000190.1:0-3365 GCA_035553555.1 Egibacteraceae bacterium
CTCGGCTACCAGTTCACCGTCGACTGCGCCGACCCCGAGGGCAACGAGTTCTGCGTGGGCTGACCCAGGCGTCAGTGCTGCTCGATGCCGGGCGGCGGCGGAGGTGCCGCGCCGTCCCGCTTGTCGGCACGCAGCGACGCCCAGATGGTCACGGCCAGCACCGCCGCGATGACCCCCAGGGAGATCGTCGTGGGCATGTGGTAGACGTTCGCGAGCAGCATCTTCACGCCGACGAACGCCAGGATCACGCCCAGGCCCACGTGCAGGTAGCGGAACTTGCCCGCCATGCCCGCCAGCAGGAAGTACAGCGAGCGCAGGCCCAGGATCGCGAACGCGTTGGACGCGAACACGATGAAGGGCTCCCGGCTGACCGCCAGGATCGCCGGCACCGAGTCCACGGCGAAGATGACGTCGGTGGCCTCCACCAGCACCAGCACGGTGAACAGCGGCGTGGCCAGGCGCTTGCCGTTCTCCTTGGTGAACAGCTTCTGGCCGTCGTAGTGGCTGGTGGTGGGCACCACGCGGCGCACCAGCTTCAGGACGGGGTTCTGCTCCGGGTGCACTTCCGCGCCCGAGTGCCGGGCGATCTTCACGGCCGTGAACAGCAGGAACGCGCCGAAGACGTACAGCACCCAGTCGAAGCGGTCGATCAGCGCGACGCCGGCGAAGATGAACATGGCGCGCATGACCAGCGCGCCGAAGATGCCCCAGAACAGCACCCGGAACTGGTACGCGGCGGGCACCGCGAAGTAACCGAACAGCACCGCCCAGACGAAGACGTTGTCGATCGACAGGCTCTTCTCGATCAGGTAGCCGGCCAGGTACTCCCCGGCGGCCTGCCCGCCCTGCCACCAGGCCATGACGCCCACGAACGCCAGGCCGAGCGTGATCCAGACGGCGCTCTCGATGGCCGCCTCGCGGAAGCTGATGACGTGGGGCTTGCGGTGCACCAGGAGCAGGTCGACCAGCAGCATGATGGCGATGGCCGCGGTCAGCGCACCCCAGACCCACAGGGGCACCTCGAACGAGGCGAACTGCTGGACGTCGGTGCTTTGCGTGGCGGCGAACAGTGCGGACAAAGGACAAGCCCTCCGGACGTCGTGCGTGAAGGTCTCTCCGGCATCGGGCCGGTGCCACCGGGCCGCGTCGGGCCGTGCTGTCGATGGGCACCCGAGGGATACTCCCCTTCGCTTGCGCGCATCGTACGCGGCGCCGGTACGGTCACAAACCTGGCCGGCCCGGCCGCCTGGCCGGGCTCAGTCGGCGAGCGCGGCCTGCACCCGGCCCAGCTTCGCGGGGTTGCGCACCACGTGGATGCGGGCGACCTTGCCGCCGGCCACGTCGAAGCCGATGACGTTGTCGATGTGATCGCCGTCCCACAGCAGCAGCCCGACGGAGCCGTTCACGGTGGCGATCTCCGCCCGGTGCGCGGGCGTCATGTACTTCGACGCCAGGCCGAGGAAGAAGCGCGCGATCCGCTCCGGCCCGCGGATCGGCTTGCGCGCCGCGTGGACCACCCCGCCGCCATCGGACAGCAGCAGCGCGTCCTCGGTGAGCGTGGCCATGAGCCCGGTGAGGTCACCGGTGAGGGTGGCCATGAGGAACTGCTCCACCGCCGTGCGCCGGCGTTCGTCGTCGCGGTCGAAGCGCGGGCGCCTGGCCTGGACGTGCTCGCGGGCGCGGTGGGCGAGCTGGCGCACGGCCGCCTCGCTGCGCTCCAGCATGGCGGCCAGTTCGGCGTAGTCATAGCCGAACACCTCGCGCAGCACGAACACGGCGCGCTCCAGCGGTGACAGGCTCTCCAGCACCACCATCAGCGCCATCGACAGCGACTCGACGTCCTCGGCGCGCTGGGCGGGGTCCGTGCCGGCATCCGCCGCCGGCGACACCAGCGGCTCGGGCAGCCACGGGCCGACGTAGACCTCCCGCCGCGCGCGGGCGGAGCGCAACTCGTCCAGGCACAGCCGCGTGACCACGGTGGTCAGCCACGCGCGCGGCTCGGCGAGGTCCTCCGGCGCGCGCCGGAAGCGCAGGAACGCCTCCTGCACGGCGTCCTCGGCCGAGCCGACCTCGCCGAGCAGGCGGTAGGCCACGCCGAACAGGTGCGCGCGATGGGGCTCGAACGCCGCCGCCTGGTCCCTCACGCCACCGCCTCCATGCCCGCGCCCCGCGCCGCTCCGGCGGACAGCGCCGTGGCGGCCAGCTTCGCCGACGCCAGCGCCGCGTCGGCCAGGATGCCGCGCCGCCCGCACCAGTCTCCCACCACCGCGAGGCCCTCCACGCCGGGCACCAGCGGGCCCGGCCGTCCCGCCAGGCCGCCGGCGGCGGCCGCCGGGGTGTCGTGCATCACGGTCAGGCCCGGCAGGTAGCGGTCCCCGGCCACGTCGTCGCGCCACCCGGGCAGCGCCAGGTCCAGCGCCGCGTCGATCTCCGCCCGGTACGCCGGCGACGGCTCCCGCGGGCCCAGGTAGCGCAGGACCTGCACGAGCGTGCGGCCCTGGGGGGCCACGCCTGCCGCGAAGTGGCTGTGCACGTTGACGTACACCGGCTGGTCCACGCCCAGCACCCAGACGTGGGGGCTCGATGGCACGCGTGCGAGGTTGAGCTCGTAGGTCGCCGCGCGCACCGGCACGGCGCGGCCGGCCCAGCCGCCGACCACCCCCGCGCCCGGGCCGTCCAGCAGCCTGGCCGCGGCGCGCGGGCCTCCGGCGGCGACCACGGCGCCGTCCACGGCCACGCGCGCGCCGTCGGCCAGGCGCACCGCGCGCACGCGCTCGTCGTGCTCGACCGCATCGACGCGGCAGTGCTCGCGCACGTCCACGCCGGCAGCCTGCGCCGCCTGCCGCAGCCCGTCGACGAGCTGCTGCCAGCCGCCGTGCAGGTACCACACGCCGTGCAGCGCGAGCTGGAGCTGGCGGACGGCGGCGGAGGCGGCCTGCCGGTGCGGGTCGTGCGTGAACGAGCTCAGCCGCACCAGCGCCAGGATCAGCTCCCGGGCGCGCTCCCGGGTCACGTGCTGGTCCAGCCACGCGGACAGCGTCACGTGGTCCAGGGCGCGCAGCCGGGCGCCGCGGGCGTCGCGGGGGACGGCGGCCATGGCGCGGGCCATGTCCACGCGGTCCGCGCCGTCCAGCAGCGGCGACAGCGCCGTGCGCGCGCTGAACGGCGCGGGCACGATCGCCCCGCCGTGCAGCGCCTCCATGAACGCCGCACCGCGGATGACCGCCCCGCGCGGGCGCACGCCCAGCTCCCGCAGCACCGGCACCGCGGGCCCCTTGCGGTACAGGGCGTGCCCGCCCCAGTTCCACAGGTAGCCGCCGTGGTCCTCGCTGGCCGCCATGCCGCCGAGCGCGCGCCCCTCGAAC
>DATMKC010000191.1:0-4092 GCA_035553555.1 Egibacteraceae bacterium
GGTCGTAGGCGTAGGGCCAGTTGCGCATGAACACCGCGTTGCCGGCCTGGAAGTGGTTGCGGGCCTCTTCCTCCTTCATGGTGTTGAAGCCCGGCGCGTAGAAGCCGTCCTGCGCGGACTCGGTCATGAACTCCAGCGCCGTCTGCGCCGCGTCGCCCTCGCCGAACTGCACCTCGCCGCCGTCACCGAGCAGCTCGCCGCCGGCGCCCCAGAAGTACTCGAGGTAGTTGACGACGAAGCCCTCGTACTTGGCGCCCTGGCCCACGTAGCCGTCGATGTCGTGCTCGGCGGCCATCTGCTTGGCCTCCTCCCACGTGGTCGGCGGCGTGTCGACCAGGTCCGTGCGGTAGTACAGGAAGCCGGCGTTGGAGTTGTACGGCGCCACCCACAGCTCGCCGTCCCACAGGCCCGACTCGAACGGGCCGTCGAGGATCTCGCCCTCCAGGTCGCCGCGGACGTCCTCCAGGCTCTCCAGCCAGCCGTTCTCGGCGAACTCACCGGTCCAGATCACGTCGACGCCGAGGATGTCGAAGCCGTCACCGCCGGCGTCGAGCTCCAGTGCCATCTGCTGGCGCTGCTCGTCGGCCGACTCCGGCAGCGTCTCGATGCGCACCGGCGTGTCGGGGTTCGCCTCGTTCCACAGCTCCACCGTGCGGTGGTGGGCGCCGCCGGGGTTGGCCTCGGCGCCGCCGATCGCCCAGACCAGCTCGACCGGTTCGCCGCCGTCGCCGTCACCGTCGCCGCTGTCGCCGCCATCGCCTCCGCCGCAGGCCGCCGCGACCAGCAGCAGCGCGCACAGCAACGTGAAGATCCTGATCCGTTCTCGCATGAGCCTGTCTCCTTAGCGAAGTGCCGTTCCCGACTCCAGATCGAAGAAGTGCAGGTGCTGGGTGTCGAACTCCAGCTCGATCACCTCACCCACCTTGGGGACGTGATGCGGGTCCAGCCGGGCGCAGAAGGTCTGGCCCTCGCGGGCCTGGCGCTCCAGCTCGGCGATGACCTCGTCGGTGTCGGCGGCCTCGCGCGTGTCCGCTGTCACGACCGCGCGCGCGTCGGTCTGGAAGTGCATGACCACCTCCGCGCCCAGCGCCTCCACCAGCGCCACGTCGGCGCGGACCACACGGCCCTCCGGGCGCTCGCCCTCGATGCGCGAGA
Source organism: Egibacteraceae bacterium (assembly GCA_035553555.1). Classification (GTDB taxonomy): domain Bacteria; phylum Actinomycetota; class Nitriliruptoria; order Euzebyales; family Egibacteraceae; genus DATMKC01. The sequence goes on from DATMKC010000191.1 coordinate 1,156, forward strand.
AGTGCTCGGGGCGCATGCCCAGGGCGATCTTGCGGCCGGCGTAGTCCCGCACCCGCGGGTAGTGCTCCAGCGCCTGGAACGGCACGTCCAGCCTGAACGTGCCCAGCTCCGCGTACAGCTCGTCGCCCTCGCGCTCCAGCGTCGCCTCGGCGATGTTCATGGCCGGCGAGCCGATGAAGCCGGCCACGAAGAGGTTGTCCGGCCGGTCGTAGAGCTCCTGCGGCGGGGCGACCTGCATGAGCCGGCCGCGGCGCAGGACGGCCACGCGGTCGCCCATCGTCATCGCCTCGACCTGGTCGTGGGTGACGTACAGCGTGCTGACGCCGAGCCGGTCCTGGATGCGGGCGATCTCGGCGCGCATCTGCACGCGCAGCTTGGCGTCCAGGTTGGACAGGGGCTCGTCCATGAGGAACGCCTGCGGCTTGCGCACGATGGCCCGGCCCATGGCGACGCGCTGGCGCTGCCCGCCGGACAGCGCCTTGGGCTTGCGGTCGAGGTATTCCGTGAGGCCCAGGATGTCCGCGGCGTCGCGGACGCGGGCGTCGATCTCCTCCTTGGGCAGCTTCGCCAGCTTCAGGGCGAAACCCATGTTCTCTGCCACGGTCATGTGCGGGTACAGCGCGTAGCTCTGGAACACCATGGCGATGTCGCGGTCACGCGGCGGCAGGTCGCTGACGTCCCGGTCGCCGATGAGCAGCCGCCCCGAACTGATGGACTCCAGGCCGGCGACCATGCGCAGGACCGTCGACTTGCCGGATCCGGAGGGACCCACCAGCACCACGAACTCCCCGTCGGCGATCGTGAGCGAGAAGTCGGTGACTGCGCTGGTTCCGTCGGGGTAGCTCTTGCCCATCTCCTCGAAACGGACTTCAGCCACGGCGCCCTCCGTACTCTCCGACAGGGTTCGTAACCCTCGCGTAACGATCCGCCGGCGCACAAGGGAAGGTGATTTCCGCGAAAGCACTTTCGTGCCTCGCCGCCGCGCGCATGCGCACCTACCATCGGTCCCCGGGCGGTTCAGGCAGGGCAGACGGCAGACGGAGGAGATGCAGGTGGCGCTGGTGCAGACCGTGCGGGGGCCCGTCGACGGCGCCGAGCTGGGCCCCACGCTGGTGCACGAGCACGTCTTCGTGCTGACCGCCGACGTGCAGCAGAACTGGCCCGGGGAGTGGGGGGACGAGGACGCGCGCGTCGACGACGCCGTGGCCAAGCTGACCGCCCTGGCCCAGACCGGTGTCCGCACCATCGTCGACCCCACCGTGGTGGGCCTCGGCCGCTTCATCCCGCGCATCGCCCGGATCGCGGAGCGCGTGCCGCTGCAGATCGTGGTCGCCACCGGCATCTACACCTACGGCGACGTGCCGTTCTTCTTCCGCAGCCGGGGGCGCGGGCTGCACCCCGACCTGCCCGAGCCGATGGTGGACCTGTTCGTGCAGGACCTCACGGAGGGCATCGCCGGCACCGGCGTGCGCGCCGCCTTCCTGAAGTGCGCGGTGGACGAGCACGGGCTGACCCCCGACGTGGAACGCGTGCTGCGCGCCGTCGCGCAGGCCCACCACGTCACCGGCGCGCCGGTCATGGTGCACACCCACCCCGCCACCCGCCAGGGGCTGGCGGTGCGGCGGGTGCTGGACGAAGAGGGCGTGCCCGCCGGCGTCGTGATGCTCGCGCACAGCGGCGACACCCAGGACGCCGACCACCTGGCACAGCTTGCGGAGGCGGGATTCGTGCTGGGCATGGACCGCTTCGGCCTGGAGACCGTCGCCTCCTTCGAGCAGCGCGTCGACACGGTCGCGGAGCTGTGCCGCCGCGGCTATGCCGCCAGCATGGGGCTGTCCCACGACACCGCGTGCTACGTCGACTGGGCCGAGCCCGCCGCGCGCGACTGGCTGCCGCGCTGGCACTACCTGCACATCCACCAAGACGTGCTGCCGGCCCTGCGCGAACGGGGTGTCACCCAGGAGCAGATCGACGCCATGCTGGTGGACACGCCCAGACGCTGGCTGGAGGCAGGCCGCTGACGATGTCCGAGACCCGCGAGCCCGCGAGTCGCGCGCCGCTGGGCGTCGCGCGCCTGGCCCTGGCCGGGTTCACCGTGCTCGCGCTCGGCGCGGTGGGCCTGGAGATCTCGCGCACGGACGTGACCACGACGTTGGAGCCGCGCGCGCGGCGGCCCGCGGCCGTGGTCACCGACGGGCGCCGCATCCTGGAGGTCGAGGCCCGGACCGGACGGGTGGTGTCCACGCTGCTGGCGCTGCCGACCACGGGCGAGGAACGCGTCGTGGCCGTGGCGCCCCGCCCGGGGACCTTTCACGGGCTTCCGCTCGTGGTCCTGAGCAGCGACCCGGACGGGCCGCTGCTGTGGTGGATCGACGAGGGCGGGCACCGGCGGGACCTGCCGGCGTCGCTGGCGCGCCCGGAGGTGGAGGGCGGGCCGCGCTCCGTGGACCCGGTGCCGGTGTGGTCGCCGGACGGGTCGTCATTCGCGTGGCTGGAGGGGCCGCACCAGTCCCCGCGCCTGCGCGTGGCCGCCTGGAGCGCCGACGGCCCGCGGGAGGGCGACGAGCGCCACAGCGGCGCGGTGCTGGGCCGGGGCCTGGGCCCCGGGGCACGGCTGGAGGCATGGCGGTGGGACCTGCCGGGCCGGCCGGGCATGGGGACGTTCCTGATCAGCGACGACCAGCCGGGCCTGTCCCAGGTCGAGGTGCGCTCCGAGGACGGTCACGTGCGCCCGCTGAACGGCCGCCCCCGGCGGCTGCCGGGGGCGATCGTGGACCGCGCGGACGCGGGACGAGGCCAGGCCGGCGGCCCGTGGCCCCGGTACCAGCTGGTGCTGCCGATGGGCGAGGCGCCGCAGCTGCGCTGGCTCACCGGCGCAGGCGCCAGCGGCACACTGCCGCTGCCGGACGGGCTGGGCGGCAGCCGGAGCCGGTGGTG
>DATMKC010000192.1:0-7210 GCA_035553555.1 Egibacteraceae bacterium
CGCCCTTGCCGCCGGAGCCGCCGCGCTTGCGCGGCGCCGCCTTCGCCCCGGCCCCGCCGCCTCCGCCCAGTGAGACGCCCTCCAGGCCGAACAGCTTGACGTCCAGGCGCTTGCCGCCCACCTCCACGGCGATGGTCTGGCTCGGCTCCTGCGGGCCGTCGCCGGCCGCGGGCGGCTCGGCCGCCGGGATGCCGGACAGGTCCCACTCCTTCTCCACCGTGACGGTGGAGACGTTGCCTTCGATGAAGTCGGGGTGCTCCAGGGCGAAGCGGTGGAAGTCGGCCGTGGTCGGCACGCCCTCGATCACCAGCTCGTCCAGCGCGCGGATCAGCTTGCGGCGCGCCTCGTCGCGCGTGGCGCCGTAGCCGATCAGCTTGGCGATCAGCGAGTCGTACGTGCGCGGGATCTCCCAGCCCGTCTCCACGCCCGCGTCGATGCGCACGCCGGGCCCGGACGGGATCTCCCACCTGGTGATCAGGCCCGGCGAGGGCACGAAGCCCATCGCGACGTTCTCGGCGTTGATGCGCAGCTCGATCGCGTGGCCGCGCAGCTCGATGTCCTCCTGGCGGAACGGCAGCTCCTCGCCGGCGGCGATGCGCAGCTGCCAGTGCACCAGGTCCATGCCGGTGATGAGCTCGGTGACCGGGTGCTCCACCTGCAGGCGCGTGTTCATCTCCAGGAAGAAGAACTCGCCGTCCTCGTACAGGTACTCCACGGTGCCGGCGCCCACGTAGCCGACCTCGCGGGCGACCTTGGCGGACGCCTCGCCGAACGCCTTGCGCACGTCCTCCGGGAAGTGCGGGGCGGGCGCCTCCTCGATGAGCTTCTGGTGGCGGCGCTGGCTGGAGCAGTCACGCTCGCCCAGGAACAGCGTGTTGCCGTGCTGGTCGGCCAGGATCTGCGCCTCGATGTGGCGCGGGCGCGTGAGGTAGCGCTCCACGTACACCTCGGCGCGGCCGAAGGCGCCCAGGGCCTCCCGCTGCGCCGACTCCAGCGCGTCCTCCAGCTCCTTGGGGTCGCGCACGACCTTGAGTCCCCGGCCGCCGCCGCCGAACGCGGCCTTGATGGCGATGGGGTAGCCGTGCTCCTCACCGAAGGCCCGGACGACCTCCGGGTCGTCGGTCGGCTCCAGCATGCCGGGCACCAGCGGGACCTTGGCCGCCTCGGCGGCCTTGCGCGCCGACAGCTTGTCGCCCATCTGCACGATCGCGTCCGCGGGCGGGCCGACCCAGACCAGCCTCGCGTCCTGCACGGCGCGGGCGAAGTCGGCGTTCTCCGACAGGAAGCCGTAGCCCGGGTGGATCGCCTCGGCGCCGGACTCCTGCGCGACCTCGAGGATGCGCTCGACGTTGAGGTAGCTCTCCGACGGGGCCGCCGGCCCCAGCAGGTAGGTCTGGTCGGCCAGGCGCAGCCACGGCGCCCCGCGGTCGGCCTCCGAGTACACGCCCACCGTGGGGATGCCCAGCTCTTTGCAGCCACGCAGGACACGCAGGGCGATCTCGCCTCGGTTGGCCACCAGCACCGCGCGGAACATTGCACCGTCCTTGTTCAGGGGCGGGTCGCCCGGATCGGGGCCCGAGTCAGGCCGGGGGCGACGGGTCGTCGGGCGTGATGCTATCCATTCCGCGCCGCGGCACCGAATGCGGGTCTTCCGGCCCGGTTTCGCCGGGACGGTTGCGGCGCGGTCGTTTTGCCGACCCACCGCGCCGAGAGGACACTGGGGAGGCACCGCCCCCTCATCGCGTCGTCGCACAAGGAGTGCATTCATGTCGCGCAAGCGTCTCGCGCTGTTCGCCGCCCTGACCGCCCTGGTCCTGGTCATGGCCGGCTGCTCCAAGGAGGAGCCCGCGTTCACCGCGGAGGACCAGATCCCGGAGGACCTGGTCGCCACGGAGGACGAGGGCGGAGGGGAAGGGGAGGACGGCGCCGCCGGCGGCGGCGAGACCCTTCACTTCACGGCTGCGGACATCAAGTTCGCCGACGCGCCGGCGACCGCGCCGGCCGGCACCGTCACGATCGAGCTGGTGAACGAGGGCGGCTCCCCCCACGACGTCACGTTCGAGGAACTGGGCGACGACCCGGTCGTGGTCGCACAGGGCGGCGAGACCGCCACGGGCACCGCGGAGCTGGAGCCGGGCACCTACACCTACTACTGCTCCGTGCCGGGCCACCGCTCCGCCGGCATGGAAGGCGAGCTCACCGTCGAGTAGCCCTCAGCACGTCAAATGGGTGCCCCCACTGCGGTATCTCGCAGTGGGGGCACCCATTTGCAGCGGGAACAGCGCCGTCGTCAGTGCGTGGTGGCGTGGGCGGCGATGTGCCGCAGGGTGGAGACCTGCGGATGGCCCTGCGCCTCCAGCCGCGCGGCGATCACCCAGCCGGACTGGTGCTCCGGCTCCGGCTCCCCGGCCGACGACAGCACCGCCGCCAGCGCCGCGGTGACCGCGGCGACCTCCTCGGGCGTGGCCTGGCCCTCGATGCGCAGCCGGGGGCCGGTCGCCGCCTCGTCGGACGCCTCGCTCACAGCGGGATGTTCCCGTGCTTGCGCGGCGGCCGCGCCTGGCGCTTGGTGCGCGTCAGGTGCAGCGCCTGGATGAGGCGCTTGCGCGTCTCGGCCGGCTCGATGACGTCGTCGACGTAGCCGCGCTCGGCGGCCTTCCACGGGTTGGCCAGCTCGTGCTCGTAGTGCTCGATGAGCTCGGCGCGCTTGGCCTCGGGATCCTCGGCCGCCGCGATCTCCTTGCCCCACAGAATGTTGGCCGCGCCGTTGGCGCCCATGACGGCGATCTCCGCGGTCGGCCAGGCGAAGTTGATGTCGGCGCCGGCGTGCTTGGAGCCCATGACCACGTACGCGCCGCCGTAGGCCTTGCGGGTGATGACCGTGAGCTTGGGCACGGTCGCCTCGCAGTAGGCGTACAGCAGCTTGGCGCCGCGGCGGATGATGCCGCCCCACTCCTGCGTGGTGCCCGGCATGAAGCCCGGCACGTCCACGAACGTGACGATCGGTACGTTGAACGCGTCGCACGTGCGCACGAACCGGCCGGCCTTCTCGGAGCTGGTCATGTCCAGCGTGCCCGCCAGGTGCATGGGCTGGTTGCCGACGACGCCGACGGCGTAGCCGTCCAGGCGCGCGAACCCGCACACGATGTTCTCGGCGTAGTGGGGCTGGACCTCGAAGAACTCCTCGTCGTCCACGACGCGGCGGATGATCTCGCGCATGTCGTAGGGGACGTTGGAGCTGTCCGGCATGAACGTGTCGAGATCGAGGTCCAGCCGCTGCGGGTCGTCGCCCGTGGCCACCCGCGGCGGCTCCTCCAGGTTGTTGGAGGGCAGGAAGCTCAGCAGGTACTTGATGTCCTCGACGCAGGCCTCTTCGTCGTCGGCCGCGAAGTGCGTGACGCCCGACTTGGCCATGTGCGACATCGCGCCGCCGAGCTCCTCGAAGCTCACGTCCTCGCCGGTGACGGTCTTGATGACCTCGGGACCGGTGATGAACATGTGCGAGGTCTCCTTCACCATGAAGATGAAGTCGGTCATCGCGGGGGAGTACACGGCGCCGCCGGCGCAGGGGCCCATGATCGCGCTGATCTGGGGGATGACGCCGGAGGACTTCACGTTGCGCATGAAGATCTCGCCGTACTGGGCCAGCGAGACCACGCCCTCCTGGATGCGCGCCCCACCGGAGTCGTTGATGCCGATGATCGGCACGCCCATCGTCAGCGCCAGGTCCATGACCTTGTGGATCTTCTCGGCGAAGACCTCGCCCAGGCTGCCGCCGAAGACGGTGAAGTCCTGGCTGAACACGCACACGCGGCGGCCGTCGATGGTGCCCCAGCCGGTGACCACGCCGTCGCCGGGGATGCGCTTGTCCTCCAGGCCGAAGCCGTACGCCCGGTGCACCGCCAGGCGGTCGGTCTCCACGAAGGAGCCTTCGTCCAGCAGCAGGTCGATGCGCTCGCGCGCGGTCCGCTTGCCCTTGGCGTGCTGCTTCTCGATGGCGCGCTCCGAGCCCGCGTGCTCGGCCTCGTACACGCGCCGCTGGAACTCTTCGAGCTTCTGCTTCGTGGTGTCGGCCACGCCTCGCTCCACTGGGTCCATCCGGTCCGTCGGGGGTCGCGCGGATTGTAGGGTCCCGCCATGAGCGCCGAAGAATCGTCCCAGGCCGGGCCGCCGCCCCAGCTGGTCCGCACGCTGGTCGAGGGTCCCGCGCCGGTCGCCTCGCTGGAGTGGCACGCCGAGGTGGACTCCACCAACGTGCGCGCCGCCGAGCTGGCGCGCGCCGGGGCGCCCGAGATCGCCGTGGTGGGGGCGGAGCACCAGAGCGCCGGGCGCGGCCGGATGGGCCGGGTCTGGAGCGCGCCGCCGCGCAGCTCCCTGACGTTCTCGCTGCTGCTGCGCCCGCCGGTGGCGGCCGAGGCGCTGCCGTTGCTGCCGCTGCTGGCCGGCCTGGCCCTGGCCGAGGTGGCCGGCCGCTACTGCACGCAGGTGGAGGTCGGCCTCAAGTGGCCCAACGACCTGCTGATCGACGGGCGCAAGGCCGCCGGCGTGCTGGTGGAGTCGGCGGAGGCCGGGGCGGTGGTGGTCGGCATCGGGCTCAACACGGACTGGCGCGGCATCGAGCGCTGGGACGAGCTGGCCGACGCGATCTCGCTGGCCGAGGCCTCGCAGTTCCCGATCGACCGCTGGCGCGTGCTCGCGGCGCTGCTCGGCGTGTTCGCCCAGCGCTACGAGGTGTTCAAGGACCTGCCGGCCGCGTTCCTGGACGGCTATCGCGCCCGGTGCCTGACGATCGGGCGGGCCGTGCGCGTGGAGCGCGTGGCGGGGGAGCCGCTGCTGGGCGAGGCGGTCGGTGTCGACGCCTCGGGGGCGCTGGAGGTGCGCGACGCCGCCGGGACGCTGCACCGCCTGTCCGCCGGCGACGTCCACCACCTCCGCTGACGGCCCCGCCCCTGACCCCCGAGTTGGAAGATGAGGCCCGTATATGGGCCAGATCTTCCAACTCGGGGGGTTAGGTGACGGTGAACTCGCTGCGGACCACCAGCGGGGGGCGGCCTTCCTCGCCGCCGGACGGGTCCGGCTCCTCCGCCTCCACCGCCCAGGTCCCGGGCCGGTCGAGTTCCGAGGAGAAGGTGTGCTCCCAGGTGCCACGCGTGCCGCTGCCGGACGTCGCCGTGATCCACTCCTCCTCGGCCACCGCGCCGTCGGGGTCGATCAGGCGCACGGCCAGCGTCGCCTCGAACGTGTTGGCCTCGCCGGACGCGGTGAGCGCGCGTTGGGGGACCTCGGCGCCCCAGCCCGGCTCGTCGATGGTGATCGGCGTCTCGGCGAACGGGTCGGGCTCGATGGGCTGCGACCAGTCGAGGTGGCCCCACAGGTCCGTGATCTCCTCGCCGTCGACCAGCAGGCGCACCGCGCGGACGCCGTCGAACTGCGCGGCCGTGTAGGCGAGCTGCTGCGCGAACGCGATCTCCTCGGCGGAGCCGCGACCGGCACCGTCAGGGTCGATGTCGCCGGAGACATCCACCGTCAGCACGTCACCGTCGATGTCCGCGCCCAGCACCTCCACGCCCTCCACCATGCTGTCCAGGTTCGGGTCATCGGTCTCGCCCGCGAACAGCACCTCCATCGCGGCGCGGGCCACACCCTCGGTCTGCGGCACCAGGTGCGTCTCCGGCTCCACCCACATCCAGCCGTCGGCGGCGCGCACGAACCAGGCGGTGGACTCCTGGGTCGCCTCGGTCTCGGACTCCGTCGGCGACGGAGAGGCCGTCGTGGGCGACGGGGTGGGCTCCGTGCCGCCGCCGCCGTCGCCGCACGCGGCCAGGCCCAGCAGCAGGGTCAGCGAAAGGATCAGCGCGCGGCGCATGGGGCCTCCGGTCGTGTGCGGTCACCTGCTCAGACGCTCAGCCTGCCCCCGGGGTTGCGCGTTGTCAGGGGCCGACCTGCCCCGCGCGGATGCGGTCGAAGGTCCCCCCGGGCGCCAGGCGCACCACGGAAGCGCCGCGCTCCAACCCGGCGCTGCCGCTGAGCGGCACCTGCAGGACGTTGGCGGCGGGGATCTCCGCGGCCAGCACCGCGAGCTGCACCAGCTCCGTCTTGGGGATGTTGGTCGCCGTGTTGCGGGCCAGCAGCCCGGCCAGCCGCACCAGTTCCGGCAGGTCGGCGTGCGAGCGGCGGATCTGGGCGTGGGCGTAGCGCAGCAGCGAGCCCTGGTTGCGCGTCCGCCCGAAGTCCCCGCCGGGCACGGACTTGCGGTCGCGCACGAACGTCAGCGCCTGCCACCCCGCCAGCCGCTGCGGGCCCGGCTCGAAGTCCGAGCCGGAGAACGCGTCGCGCATGCGCGTCTCCACCACGACGTCCACGCCGCCCATGCCGTCGACGACGTTCTCGACGGAGCGGAAGGTGGCCAGGACCCAGAAGTCGATGGGGATCCCGGTGTAGCCCTCCATGGCGCCTTCGAGGCGTGACGGGCCGCCCGCCGCGAGGTGGCCGTTCACCTTGCGCCCGCCGATCATCGAGTCCCGCGGGAAGTCGACGATGGTGGCGCGCTTGGCGTTGGTGTCCACGGCGATCAGGTGCACGCCGTCCGCACGACCGCGCAGCGGGTTGGCGGGCCGGTGCGGCGGGCCCAGGTCGGAGCCGATCACCAGGATGGTGAGCAGGCCGTCCTTCAGGTAGGCGCGGCGGAACACCGTGGAGTACGTCGCGATGCCGTAGCTGGTGGCCACCAGCGTCAGCGCCAGCAGGGCCGCCAGGGCCGGCACGGCCAGTGCGCGGCGCATCACGACGCCACCTCCCCCGTGGTTGGTGACGGCGCGGGCGGCGGCACCGGCACGTCGGGCGCCTTGGTGCGGAACTCGAAGGACTCCACGGCCCAGCTCGGTGCGGTGAACAGCACCGTGCCGCTGTGCGACAGCGGCTGGCGCAGCTCCACGGGCTCCTGCTGCTCGGCTGGCGTCGCCGTCTCCGGCCCGCGCGGATAGTGCAGCTCCAGCTCCAGGCGGTAGTCGATGGAGACGGCGTAGGCGCGGCCCTGCTCGAACAGCACGGTGGCCTCGCCCGTGGCGGCACCCGGCACCACGCCGGCCACCGGCTGGTACTGCACGCCCATCGCCGCGCGCTGCTCCGGCGGCAGGCCGTCGAACACGCCGTCGCGCAGCAGTGCCCTGGCCGGCCCGGAGGTGAACCGCGTCGCCGGGTCCACGAACTG
>DATMKC010000193.1:0-8701 GCA_035553555.1 Egibacteraceae bacterium
GCTCACACACGTGCGGAAAGTTGCCCAGAGGCGGCGACAACCGCATGGCGCGAGGGGACGTTGCGGGCGAGGGAGCGGCCTAGTCGGCGTCGCCCGGCATCGCCGAGACGATGTCGTCCACGCCGCCCTCGCGGTAGCGGCGGATCAGCTCGGCCTGGAGCGCGTCGAAGCGCTCCTGGACGGCGCGGCGGAGCTCGGAGACGCGGCGCTCCTCCTCGCGGAGCTCTTCCAGCTCGGCTTGCAGCTCCGTGTCGGTGAGGTCGGGCAGCCGCGACAGCAGCGCGTCGGCGGCGAGGCGGTCGTCGCTGCGGCGGCCGACCTCGCCGGGCTCGTACACCGGGGAGTTGCGGGCGTTGCCGGCGCCGGAGCGCGGACCGGGGTCGTCGGCCAGGATGCGCGGGAGCGCGTCGATCAACGACTCGCTGCTGTTGCCCGCCCGGCGCTCCAGCTCGGCGCCGATGATGTCGATGCGCCCCTGGATCAGGCGGCGGTTGTAGGAGAAGCGGGACTCCTCCTCACCGCAGTCGTCGCGCATGGCGCGCAACTCGGCCGCGTCGCGCGTCTCGATGCCATCGAGGTAGTCCGGCGCGGTGATCCGGTCGATGCGCCGGCGCGTCGGCCCTGCCTGCGAGTTGTCGTCCATGCCCGGCCTCCATGTGGCCCCGTCGGTGCGGGCGCGCGCGGCGTGCCCGAGGCGCCCGCCCCTCCGCGAGTTCGCAGCAGTCTACGCGGCGGCGTCCTCAGCGGCAGAGCGTTCGCGCGAGCGGATAGGGATTGACCGGCGCGCCGCCACCGGGGTGGAACTGCCAGTGCAGGTGGGGCGGCGTGCCGCGCGCGTTGCCCGAGTCGCCGACGGCGCCCACCACGTCGCCGGCCGCCACCTGCTGCCCGTCCGAGACGGACGCGGACGCCAGGTGCGCGTAGTAGTACCGGTTGCCGTCGCGGTCGATGAGATCGACCGACAGGCCGCCCAAGCGGTTGCTGTACACGCGCCGCACCGTGCCATCCGCGACGGCCGCCAGCGGCGTGCCGTACTCGGCGAACATGTCGACGCCCTGGTGGCGCCGGCCGCCGGAGCGGGGGAAGCCCCAGGAGTCGATGAAGCCGTGCGGCCCCGCGACGGGGCACACCTTGCCGTCGACGGCGGGCAGGACCACGGCGGCCGACAGTTCCGCGGCCCGCGCCGCTGCGCGGGCGCGCTCCCGCGCGTGCTCGAGTTCGCGTTCCGCTTCCCCGACAGAGCGCGCCGCCTGCTGGAGCGCGGCGACGAGGCGTTCGGCCTCGGCCCGCTGCGCCTGCGCGGCGCCGCGGGCGCCCACCTCGATGATGCGCCGCTGCCGCAAGGCGGCCACCGCGCGTGCCTCGTCCTGGCGCACGTCCGCCATTTCGTGCGCGGCGGTGACGGTGAGCCTCGCCATGAGCCCGGCGCGGTGCATGGCGGTGGCGGCGTCCGGCGCGTCCAGCACCGCCGAGGCGAGCGCCAGGTCGGTGTGCGGCGCGCGGTACGCCGCCCGCACGCGGCGTCGCAGCGACTCCCGTGCCGCCTCCTGCGCCGTCCTGACGCGGTCCACGGACCGCTCCACGCCGACGAGCTCTTCCTGGAGGCGCAGGTGGTGCGCCTGCGCCCGCTCGAACGACTCGGCCATTTGGTCCAGCGCGGTGGCCAGCGCCTGCTCGCGCGCCTGCGCCGAACGCAGGCGCTCCTGGGCCTGGCCCACCGCGGCGTCGTGCGTGCCGCCGGAGGCCAGCGCCGGCAGCAGGGCGACGGCCAGGCACGCCGACAGCGCGACCGCGCCAATGCGCCGCCACGCCACCGTGACCACCCGACCCTTCACAGGTGCCTACATCGGCCGAACCCTCGGCCGGCTGAAGCGGCCACGGTGGACAGGGAGGGCCACGGAGGGTTCCGGCCGACAGGCAACGGAGCGGCCACGCGGGTTCCGGCCGAGCGGTAAAGAGGGTTTCCCCCCGAGGCGGGGTTCCGCGGGGCCGCGACGCACCGAGGCCGGGTCCCTCCGTGGCCCTCCCGGGAGCCGATGAGGACTAGAGCCCGAGGGTCCGGCCGACGACCTCGAGCATGATCTCCGTCGTCCCGCCGCCGATGGGGTTGAGCCGCGAGTCGCGCAGCGCCCGCTGGATCCACGGGGTCGCGGTGACTCCGGATGCGCCGTGCGCCTCCAGGACGGCATCGGCGACGGTGACCGACAGCACGGACGCCTTCGCCTTGGCCATGGACACCTCGCGCACGGCGTCCTGGCCGTGCAGGTAGAGCCGCAGCGCGTGCACGGTGAGCGCCCGCACCGCGCGCACCTCCGCGTCAAGGTCCGCCAGCCGCCAGCGCCAGCCTTCCGGGATGCGGCCGTGGCGGTCCACCAGGAGGCGGACGCCCTCGTCCAGGACGCGCCGGGCTGCGACGGTGCCGGCCAGCGCCATGGAGATCCGCTCCCACTGGAAGTTGCGCATGATGCAGACGAAGCCCTGGTGCAGCAGTTCCTCGCCGCCGAGCAGGCGGTCGGCGGGCAGGCGCACGTCGGCGAAGCTGAGCTCCCCGGTGTGGCTGGTCCGCCAGCCGAGCGTGTCGATCCGCCGGGAGGTGAAGCCGGGGTCGTCCTTGTCCACCACGAACAGCGTCATGCCGTGGTGCCCGCCCTCCTCGGTGGTCTGCGCGGCGATCACCAGGACGTCGGCCCAGGAGCCGTTGGTGATGAACGTCTTGGTGCCGTTGAGGAGCCAGTCGCCGCCGGGCTGGCGCACGGCGCGCGTGCGGATGCGAGCGACGTCGGTGCCGGCGTGCGGCTCGGTCACGCCGAGCGCGGTGACGATCTCGCCGTGCATGGACGGCGGCACCCAGCGCGCGCGCTGCTCGTCCGTGCCGAAGCGCCAGATGTAATAGGAGCCGAGGTCCTTGTGGGCGCCGAGGGCCGCGGCGACGCCGCCGGAGCCGCCGCGCGCGAGCTCCTCGACCACCACGCAGTCCGCCAGGAAGTCCACGCCGTTGCCGCCGAAGGCCTCGTCCACCTTCCAGCCGAACAGGCCGGCGCGCGCGGCGTCGGCGAACAGGCCGCGGGGGAACCCTGGCTCATCCTGCGCCTCCCACTCGTCCACGTGGGGCCGGATGCTCGCGTCCACCCAGGCGCGCACCTCGGCGCGCAGCGTGTCGTGGCGGGGCCTGTACAGCTCCCAGTCGAGCTCCAGCGGCGGCGGGTCGATGACGTGGCTCACGGTCGCACCTCCTACGGCATCGCCGGCTTGGGGTCCAGCTCCGCCCAGCGCTCGAAGCCCTCGGCGATGATCCGCTCCGCCTCTTCCCGGCCGCCCCAGCCGTCCAGCTGCACGACCTTGTGCTCGAGGTCCTTGTAGCGGGCGAAGAAGTGCTCGACCTCCTCCAGCAGGTGCCCCGGCAGGTCCTCCAGCTCGTGGACGTGCGACCAGCGAGGGTCGGTGTCGGGCACGCCCAGGATCTTGGCGTCCTCACCCTTCTCGTCGCGCATCCGCAGGTAGCCGACGACGCGGGTGCGGATGGTGCAGCCCGGGAAGGTGGGCTCGCCCAGGATGACCACGGCGTCGAGCGGGTCGCCGTCCTCGCCCCAGCAGTCGTGGACAAAGCCGTAGTCGCCGGGGTAGTGCATGGCGCTGAACAGCATGCGGTCGAGCACGAAGCGGCCGGCGTCGTGGTCCCACTCGTACTTGTTGCGCGAGCCAGTCGGGATCTCGACGAAGACATCGACGACGGTGCTGTCCGACTTCACGAGCTGCCTCCTCCCATGCGCGACTCCAGGCCGGCGGCGATCTCGTCGCGCAGGGCGGCGTCGCCCGCCTCGTCGACGCGCAGGTGGGCGGCGTCGCGCCACGCGCGCTGCACGTCGAACTCCATCGTGTAGCCGTAGCCGCCGTGCAACTGCAGGCAGCGGTCGGCGACGGCGGCGGACACGCGGTCCGCGCGCAGCCGGAGGGCGGCCGTGTCACCGGACTCCAGCGCAGCGAGCGTCAGGCGCCGGGCGGTGTCGTGCACCAGCGCGCGCAGCGCGCTGAGCTCGGCGGCCATGTCCGCCAGCGCATGGCGGTTCACCTGGAACGTGGCGATGGGACGCCCGAAGGCCTCGCGCTGCAGCGCGTACGCCTTGGCGTCCTCCCACGCCAGCCAGGCGGCGGCGACCGTCGCGGCGGCGTGGTCCAGGCGCCAGCGGTCCTGGCGGCGCCGCATCAGCGCCAGCCCCTCCGCGCCGCGCGCCACCACGTCGCCTCCGGCCAGCCGGACGTCGCGGAACTCCACGTCGGCGGCGTGGCCGCCGCGGCGGCCGAACGGCGACGCCGGCGGCGTGGCATGCCAGCCGGGCAGCCGCGTGTCGACGACGGCCAGGGCGATGCCCTGCTCGTCCGGCACGACCGCCACCGCCGTGTCGGCCACGGCGGCGTTGGCCAGCGCCGGCGCCGTGCCCGACAGCAGCAGCGCGTCGCCGTCGGGCCGCAACCGCAGCGCGCCGCCCGCGAGCGTCACCAGGAGCTCTCCGGCGTGGGCACGCTGGGCCACGGCAGGCACGCCTGCCTCGCTCAGCAGCGCGGCCGCGTGCGCCTGCGCCAGGAGGTCCTGGACGACGCCGGCCGAGCGGAGGCGCCCGAGCTCTTCCCACATCGCCACGCCGGCGAGCACGTCGCCGCCACCGGATGCCGCCAGCGCGGTGGACAGCCACCCCTGGGACGCCACCGTCCGGAGCACGTCGCGCGGCCAGCCCCCCGTGCGCTCCCAGGCCGGGGCTCCCTCGGCGCCCTCCCGCTCCACCCAGCGGCGCACCACGGCGCGCAGCGCCTCGTGCTCCTCGGTGAACAGACTCGTGCTCATGCGCGGCAGCGTAGCCGGTGCCGCCGCGGGGAAGCCCATCGGTGGAAGGAGCCCTCATGAGCACGCCACTGCCCAGCCCCGCCGAGCCGGTGCCCCTGCCCGATCCCGGCGAGCCCACGCCGCTGCCGGACCCCGGCAGGCCGGTCCCCGTGCCGGATCCCGGCGAGCCGACGCCGGTGCCGGAGCCGGATGAGCCGATGCCGCTGCCGGGGCCGGCCGAGCCGCAGCCCCTGGCCGCCGCTCACCAGCCGAGCCGATCCAGACGCGCCGCGACGCTGGCGGCGTAGCCGCCGCCGAACAGCTTCACGTGCGCGAGCAGGTGGTACAGCTGCAGGGCCGGCCGGCGCTCCCGCCAGCCGTCCGGCAGCGGCCACGCCTCCTGGTAGGCGTGGTGGAAGGCCTCCGGGAAGCCGCCGAATACCTCCGCGAACGCGAGGTCGAGTTCGCGGTCGGCGAAGCACACCGCGGGGTCCACCAGCCAGCGGCCGTCCACCACGTTGCCCGCCCACAGGTCACCGTGGACGAGGCTCGGCGCGGGTGCGTGGGCGCCCAGCAAGTCCTGCAGCGGGCCATCGAGGGCCGCGCGCAGGCGCCGTCGCAGGGCGTCGTCCAGCCCGCCGGCCGACAGGAAGGGGCGCACGCGCCGCTCGGCGTAGAACTCGGCCCACTGCGGCCAGTCGCCGTTGCGCTGGACCAGTGAGCCGAGCCGGTTGTCCTCGGGCCAGCCGAAGGCTTTCGCGGTGGCCCGGTGCACGGTCGCGAGCGCGCGGCCGAGCCCGGCCCACTCCGACGACCCCTCCAGCCACTCCAGCACCAGCGTGTGCGGTGCGACGCCCAGCACCCCGGGCACCGGAGCCCCCGCCCGCCGGAGCGCCTCCAGCCCATCGGCCTCGATGCGGGCCGGGTAGGGCGTGCGCTTCACGAACGCGCGCCGGCCATCGGCCCACGCGGCCTCCCAGCTCTCGCAGATGTCGCCGCCCGGCACGCGCCGCCAGGTCTCCGGCTCGCCCAGGTCCGGGGGAAGCTCCGGCCTCACGCCGTCAGCAGGCCGCGTACGTGCTCGACCACGCCGCGAGCGGTCCGGCGCGCGATGTCCACCACGGCGTGGAAGCCGTCCTCGCCACCGTAGTAGGGGTCGGGAACCTCGTCGTGGTCCGCGTCAGGGTCGAAGTCGCGGTACAGGCGCACTTTCGACCGCGACGGCTCGTCGGGCGCCAGCGCGCGCACGTCGCGCAGGTTGGAGCGGTCCATCACCAGGATCAGGTCGGAGCGCCGGAAGTCCTCGGCGGTGATCTGCGCGGCGGTCCCCTCCAGCGTCAGGCCGGCGGCGGCCGCGGCGCGGGTCATGCGCGCGTCGGGCGGCTCGCCGAGGTGCCAGTCGCCGGTGCCGGCCGAGGCCACCTCGACCTGGCCGTCGAGCCCGGCGTCGCGCAGCGCCTCGCGCAGCGCCGCCTCGGCGGTGGGCGAGCGGCAGATGTTTCCCAGGCACACCACGAGAATCCGCATCGGCGCGGCAGCCTATCCTCCAGCCACTCCCGCGATGCACAGGAGGACGACACGCATGGGCCTGAAGCCCGGAGACACCGCACCCGATTTCACGCTGCTGGACCAGGACGGCACACCGTGGACGCTGGCGGAGCAGCGCGGCAGGCCGGTGGTGCTGTACTTCTATCCCAAGGACGACACGCCGGGCTGCACCACGCAGGGCTGCGACATCCGCGATCACTGGTCGCGGTTCGAGGCCGCCGGGGTCGTGGTGGCCGGCGTCTCGCCGGACTCGGCGGAGAGCCACGCCAAGTTCGCGGGCAAGTACGGCTTCCCGCACACGCTCCTGGCCGACACGGCGCGCACGGTGATCCAGTCCTACGGCGCGTGGGGGGAGCGCTCCATGTACGGCAAGAAGTACATGGGCGTCGTGCGCTCCTCGGTGGTCATCGACGCCGCGGGCAAAGTGGCCGCGGTGTTCAGTCCGATCAAGCCCGCGGACCAGTCGAAGAAGGCGCTGGAGGCCCTCGCGGCGCTCTAGAGAACGCCAACGTGAGCAGAAAGGGCGGCGGGCGTCGCGGCTCTGTCAGGCCCCGGGGATGGGCAGGCCGTCGCCGACCTTGCGCAGGACCCGGCCGGGGGGCACGTCCACGGTCTCCGGCGGGCGGCCCTCCGGGTCGACCGGCAGCAGGGCCATGGCCAGCCAGCCGCCGTCCCGCGGCGCCGCCGAGGTGACCTTGGCCTCCTTGTCGCCCACCCGCAGCACGCCGGCCTCCGGTTCGGCGTCCAGTTCCACGACGGCCAGCGCGCGCCGCGGGCGGCCGAGGTTCCAGGTCTTGGCGATGGACTCCTGCCCCGGGTAGCAGCCCTTGCGCAGGTGCACGTGGGTCGGCAGGAGGCCGAGTTCCTGCGGCCGATGGCCGGGGGCGATCTCCCGGCCCCACGCGGGCTCGCCGCGGGCGATGCGCCAGGCCTCCCAGTGCTCCGCGGACGCCTCGGGCAGCGCTTCGCCGGCCAGCCGGGCATCCAGCCAGGCGGCGCGTCCCAGCAGGTCCACACCCCCGGAGCGGTCGCGCACGACGATGCCGCCGCCGGCTTCCTGGAACGTCATCGGCTCGGCCGGGCCGGCCGGCGCACCGCCGCGGAGGGACGCCATGGCCCAGTCGGCGGACTCGTCGGCGACCTCGACGCGCAGCAGGAAGCGCATGCCGTCCAGCCGCTCCGCCAGCGCGGGCGCCACGTCGGGCGGCGTGACGAGCAGGACGTCGGCGTCCCGCACCAGCGCGCGGCCCGCCGCGACGGGCGCGGCCTTGGCGTCCAGGTACAGGAAGTCGGCCGCCCGCCCGGCAGGCATGTCCTCCAGGTGCTGGGACAGCAGCGTGTGCAGGAACGACAGGCGGTCCTCGCCCGTCACGCGCACCACTCCGGCGGGGCGGCGGACGAAGGCGGGGGCATCCAGCAACAGGGCCATACCGTCAAGGCTAGCCGTGTCCGGCCACAGGTCGTTGTCGGGGGCGGGGCGCCGTGTCATCCTGGCCGCACAACAGAGAGGAGGTGGTCCGACACATGAGTTCTGACAGTTCCTGTGTGACCGTTGAGGTGATGGGGAGCTAGTTCCCCCCGCTTCGCCGCAAGGCCCGGGTGCGTGCATCCGGGAACTGGCGAATCCAACCTCATCACCCGCTGATCGCTTTGTGGGAGTTGGTCACGCCCACCCACTTGTGCGCCGGGCTCGCGCCCGCCCGCCAAGGACGTGACAAAAGCGGTGAGTGTTGGATGCACCTTCACGGCAGGCGCCCCGCCATCCGGCGGGGCGCCTGCTGCGTTCCGGGCAGGTTTCCGGCCAGTTGACCCGTGATGGCCCTGTCGGGGCGGCCGGCACGGTGCGAGGCTGCGCCCATGGAACGCATCGACTTGCCCGACGCCTCCGCCACACCGGTGGTCTACCGCGACGCGCTGCTCGAGGTGCTGGGCGGCCGTGACGCGCTGACCGTCATGGCGGAGACACTTGAGGCCTTGCCGCGCCTGCTGGACGGCCTGTCCGACGCGGAGTGGGCCGCGGCGCCCGAGCCGGGCGAATGGTCCCCCGCAGAACTGCTCGGCCATTTCTTCGACGTCGATCTGGTGTTCGGCTTCCGCTGGCGCCTGGTGGCCACGTCGGACCGGCCGACCTACCCCGGCTACGACGAGAAGGCGTTCATGGGGCTGGCGCGTCCGGAACCGGCGCGGCTGCTGACGGCATGGCGCGGGCTGCGGGAGGCCAACCTCGCGATGCTGCGGACGCTGCCCGCCGAGGCGTACGCGCGGCTGGGCGTCCACGGCGAGCAGGGTGAGGAGACGTTGCGTGTCGCGGTCGACAAGTTCGCCGGCCACGAC
>DATMKC010000194.1:0-7165 GCA_035553555.1 Egibacteraceae bacterium
CCCGCACCTGGGCTACGCCTGGCAGGAGGAAGGCTGGAAGAAGGTCGCCGGCGAGTGCGCCGCGCGCTACCCCACGCCGGAGGAGATCCCGGGCCTGCTGGCCGCGGGGGTCATCACGCCGGGTGCCGGCGAGACGGCCGAGGAGTACATCGGCGCGAAGGCCGACCCGGTCCCCACCCTGGACGACGACGACGAGCTGGTCTTCATGGCGGCCGACGCCGGCGAGCGCGCCCCCGACGGCGAGGACGGCCCCGCGCCGAGCGAGGAGGGCACGCGCTACGAGGTCGCGGTTCTGGACCCCACCAGCGGCCGCACCAGCTACGTGTACCTGTTCCAGCAGGAGGGCGGCTCCGCCTACGACGCCTCCAACGGCTACGTCACGTTCGCCCGTGACGCCGACGCCGACGAGTACCTGGACCGCTACAGCTTCGCCGAGGCCGACCCGGAGAAGCTGGGCACGTCCAACACCGGCTACGGCCCCAACCTGCCCGGGACGGTGTGCCGCACGGACGCCGAGCACGCCGGGCGCTTCGGCGGCGTGGCCGACGGCGTCGCCCGCCCCAGCACGGACCGCTTCCCGCGTGACGGCCTGACCGTGACGACGGACGCCTACCGCTGGCGCGCCACCGGCCGCTGGATGATCCGCGAGCTCCAGGTGGCCAAGCCGGGCGCGCCCGGCACCTACGGCGCCGACCTCGTGGACCGCTGGAAGGGCCGGGCGTTCCAGCAGTCGCCCGACAGCAGCATCTCCGTGGTGGGCTTCGAGGACGAGCAGGTCAACTGGGAGGCGAACTCCACCGTGCTCGGCTGGAAGGCCGGTCCCGTGCGCGCCATCCGCGAGGTCTGGGGCGCCGACTCCGGCACCAACGTCACCAAGATGGAGACGTTCTACCGGGACGGCGTCGCGTATCGCTACCGCGTGCGCGTGCACCCGATCCCGCCGGACGGGCTGTACACGTCCTGGGACTACAACGCCGGGGTGGCGCAGACCTACTTCAACGCGCTGCGTCCGGAAGGCGTGCCGATCGACGGCGTGAACGACGACGTCGGCCAGGTGGACGACATCGGCGGGCGTCCGGCGTTCTTCGACGCGCCGGACCCCACCTTCGACCTGCCCAGCGCCGTCGAGCGCTGGGAGCAGGTGGCCGGCGCCGGCGACAACGGCTCGCTGGTGTACATCTTCGAGCTGGTCGGGCCGTCCAGCGCCGTGAACTTCCTGGCCGTGCCGTACTACCGCGACGACATGTGCCTGGACGATGGCACCGGCGACGACCCGGTGGCGCGCCCGTGGCCCGGCGAGGCGTCGACCGACCCGCGGGTGGTGGCCGGCTACGGCGGTCCGAACACGCCGTGCGAGCAGCGCCAGGGCGCCTGGGGCGCGCACGGCCTGCACTTCTTCGCCACCGGCGACAGCGACAACGCGTTCACGCCGCTGCCCGTGACGGAGATCGACGGCCAGCAGTGGCAGTGGGCCGTGCCGATGGGCGCGCCGCGCAACGTCGGGGAGTCCTACGCGCAGGTCGTGCGGGCGAAGTCCAAGGCGGTCGCCCTGCCGCAGGCCAACGAGCCGGCCCGGTCCGGTCCGCGGCCGTGCCCGCCGGAGCAGGCCCGCGGGCGCGGGCCCGCCCGCTGCGACGACGGCCGCTCGGCGGGCTGATCCCGCCCGCGTCAGCCGGCCGGGGTCAGACGGCCTCGGACGAGCGCGACAGCAGCGGCGACCGCCCCGGGTTGAGGCTTTCCACCATGACCCCGGGGTCGGCGGCCAGGTCGAACTCCACGGGCTCCGCCAGCGCCTCGCCGCCCGCGTCGATCAGCAGGCGCACCCGTGGCCGGTGCAGCTCGTGGCTGTTCTGGCCCACCACCACGCCCATGCGGCCCCGGTGCGCGCCGGTGGTGATGGTCACCCACAGCCCGACCGGATACAGCGGCACGGAGCGCATGAACAGGGCGACGATCTCCTCATTCAGGTGCGGCCCGGCCATCGTCAGCAGGATGTCGGCGACCTTCTCCGGCGGCATGGCCGAGCGGTACGGGCGGTCCGACGCGATCGCGCTGTAGACGTCGGCCACGGCCGCGATCTCGGCGATCAGCAGCATGCGCTTGGGCTGCAGCCGCTCGGCGGACTGCCGCATGATGCGGTTGCTGCCCCGCAGCCCGCGCGGGTAGCCGGTGCCGTTCTGGCGCTCGTGGTGCTGGTAGGCCACGTGTGGCGGCAGGATGCTGCCCAGCGGCAGGCGGCGCACCAGCTCGAAGCCCATGAACGGGTGCTGCTCGATGATCGCGCGCTGCTCGCGCGACAGCGGCCCGGCGTAGTCCAGGATCGCCTCGTCGATGAAGCGCTTGCCGATGTCGTGCAGCAGGCAGCCCACCGCCAGGTCGCGCAGCTCCACGATGCTCAGCCCGGCCTGCACGCCCAGGAGCACGCCGATCACCGCCACGTCCACGGAGTGCTGGAACGTGTAGGTGCTGTGCGCCTTCAGCGACGCCAGACGCCCGGCCGTGGGAGCGTCCACGATCTGCTCGACCAGCGACGCGGCCTGCGCGTGCATGGCCTTGAGCTGCTGCTGCGTGCGGTCGGTCAGCGGGATGGGGTTGGGTCCCAGCCGGTCCAGGGCGGCGGCGACGTCCGGCGCCGTCTCCGTCACCGACATCGCGTCGGCGGTGATGCCGTCGAACGTGTCCGACAGGTTGCGCGCGATCTCGGCGCGGATCTGCTCCTCCACCAGCGTGTCGGGGACCACGTCGTCGGCGAGGCCGTCGCGCAGGTACACCGAGGCGCAGCCGCGCGCGGCAAGCGACTCGATCAGCTTGGCGTCCAGCGTCACGCCCGCGCGCAGCAGCGGCCGGGCGTTGTCGTCGTACACCGTCTTGGCCAGCACGTCGCCTGGCCGCAGCCGCTCGGTGGCCTGCACGTACATGCGCTGAGCGCCTTTCCAACTGTGCCGGGGGAACCGGGCCCCGTGCATGCCGCGTGGGCGCTGCCCCGGAGGGAACGCGATACCACGCCAGAGTGACCTCTTTGCCTGCCCGCGTCCACCGTCACCGCGTTCCCCGCCGGCCGCGGCCGCTTGACGCGGCCGCCGGCGGGGAACAACCCGCGCCATGGCGCGCACCGAGACGGTCATCGCCGCCCCTGTGGAGCAGGTCTGGGCGGCGCTCATGGACCCCTGGCTGTACACGCAGTGGGTCGTGGGCAACAAGCGGGTCCGCGGCGTGGACGGCGACTGGCCCCGCCCCGGCAGCCGCTTCCACCACACCGTGGGCCTCGGCCCCCTTGCGACGCGTGACTTCACGCGGCTGGTGACGGCGCAGGAGCACCGCCGCGTGGAGCTGGACGCGCACGCCTGGCCGGTGGGCACCGCCCGCGTGGTGCTGGAGCTGGAGCCGGTCGACGGCGGCACGCGCGTCGTCATGCACGAAGAGCCCACCCGCGGCCCCGCCAAGTGGATGGAGACGCGCCTGCTGCACGGCTTCACGCACGGCCGCAACGTCGAGTCGCTGCGGCGCCTGCGGCGCATGGTCGAGCACCGCGCGCGGTCCGACGGCGACGCCGGCGCGCCGGAGGGGCGCAGCGCGTCCTGACCCTCCCCGCGCCGTACCCTGGAGGCGACGCCGGCGCCCGGCCGGCGCGTCGCTGGGAGATGGAGCGGTCATGGGCCTTTGGATCGCACTCGGTGTCGTCGTGCTCGTCCTGCTGTGGGCGGCCGGCGCGTACAACCGCCTCGTGGGGCTGCGCAACAAGGTCCGCGAGGCGTGGTCCGGCATCGACGTGCAGCTCACGCGGCGCGCCGACCTGATCCCGAACCTCGTCGAGACCGTGCGCGGGTACCGCATCCACGAGCGCGAGGTGCTGGAGAACGTCACCCAGGCGCGCGCCGGGCTGATGGGCGCGAGCGGGCCGCGCCAGGCCGCCCAGGCGGAGAACATGCTGGAGCAGGCGCTGGGCCGGCTGTTCGCCGTGGCGGAGGACTACCCGGACCTCAAGGCCAACGAGAACTTCCTGGCGCTGCAGTCGGAGCTGTCGGAGCTGGAGGAGGAGATCGCCTTCTCACGGCGCTTCTACAACGCCCTGGTGCAGGAGCTGAACACCGCGATCCAGCGGGTGCCCACGGTGATCGTGGCGCGCGCGTTCGGCTTCTCCGAGGCGGAGTTCTTCCAGGCCGAGGACGCGGCGCGCGCCGTGCCCGGGGTCGACTTCAGCTGATGCGCGCGCCGGCGCGCCTGGCGGCGCTGCTCACCGCGCTGGTGCTGCTGGCGGCGCCCGCCGCCGCCCAGGACCCCTCCGACACCGGCTGGGTGATCGACCGCTTCCTGGTGCAGCTCACGGTCGGCGACGACGGCGTGGTGCTGGTCGAGGAAGAGATCGACGTCGACTTCGGCAACTTGCGCAAGCACGGCATCTATCGCGTCCTGCCGGTGCGCTACGAGCTGCCTGACGACCCGTCGCGCTACCGCGTCATCGACGTCGAGGGCATCGAGGTCACCGGCACGGCGCCCGCGGACATCGAGGTGCAGCGGCCGTCGCGCGTGGGCGGCGAGCGGGACCTGGTGCTGCGCATCGGCGACCCGGACCGCACCGTGTCCGGTCGCCAGTCCTACACGATCCGCTACCAGGTGCACGGCGCGCTGAACGCCTTCGACTCGCACGAGGAGCTGTACTGGAACGTCACGGGCAACGGCTGGCCGGTGCCCATCCGGGAGGCACGCGCCCACGTGCGCGGCGGCCAGCTCATCCGCCTGGCGTGCTATCGCGGCCCGGCCGGCTCGGCCAATCTCTGCGACGACAGCGGGATCCTGCCGGGTGCCTTCCCGGCACGGGCCGTGGCGACGCAACTCGGCCCGGGCGAGGGCCTGACGGTGGTGAGCGGCTTCGCCAAGGGCACCGTCGCCCCCGGCACGCCGCGCTACGAGGAGCGCTGGACGCTCGCGCGGGCGTTCACCGGCTCGCCGGCCGCGTGGCCGCTGACCGTGGCCACCGCGCTGGCCGCGGCACTGGCCGTCGGTGCGCTGCTGTGGCGGTCCGGCCGCGACCGCCACGCGCTCGGCGGGGTGACCGCCGCCGGCGTGGTCGCCCCGGGTGAGCGGCCGCGGCCGCTGGGACGCGTCACCGTGGTGCCGGAGTTCCGGCCGCCCGACGACCTGCGCCCCGCGCAGCTCGGCGTGCTGGTGGACGAGCGCGTGGACAGCGCCGACGTCAGCGCGACCATCGTGGACCTGGCGGTGCGCGGGCACCTGGTCATCGAGGAGCGGGAGACGCCGCGGCTGCTGTGGTTCTCGCGCACGGACTGGACGCTGCGGCGCACGGGCGAGCAGCCCGACGAACTGCTGCCGTACGAGCGGCGGCTGCTCGACGCGCTGTTCGCGTCCGGCGACGAGGTCACCCTGGAGGACCTCAAGGGCACGTTCGCCCAGGAGTACCGGGAGCTGACCGCGGACATCGAGCGGGACGCCGTCGACCGCGGCTGGTTCCGCGGCAGGCCAACCCACACGCGGGTGGCGTGGCTCGTCGGCGGCCTCGCGCTCACCGGCCTGGCGGTCGCGTGCACCATCGCGCTGGCCCTGTTCACCACGGTCGCGCTCGCCGGCGTGCCGCTGGTGCTCGGGGGGCTCGCCGTGGTGGTGGCGCACCGCTGGATGCCGGCGCGCACCAGTGCGGGCAGCCGGGCGTTCTCCCGGACGCTGGGGTTCCGCGAGTACATCCGCGCGGCCGAGGTCGACCGCATGGAGTTCGCCGAGGCGCAGCGGCTGTTCGTCGCCTACCTGCCCTACGCGGTGGCGTTCGGCGCCGTCGACCACTGGGCGCGCACGTTCGCGGGCCTGGGCGTGACCACCGCGTCCCTGGGCGGCTGGTACGTGGGCCACACGCTGCCGACCGGACCCGGCGGCGGCCTGGACCGCATGTCGGCCGGCCTGTCGGAGTTCTCCCGCGCGGTCGGCGGCTCGCTGCCGGTCACCCCGGCCAGTTCCGGCTCGTCCGGGTTCGGCGGCGGCGGCTTCAGCGGCGGCGGCTTCGGCGGCGGGGGCGGCGGCTCCTGGTGAACCGCCGCGGCGTCACGCGGGCGCCGGGTAGACGCGGCTGACGGTCTCGGCCACGCACGACGGCTTGTCCGCGCCATCCACGGTGATCGTCACCTCGGTGACGAGCTGGTAGCCGCCGCCGGGGATCTCGTCGACCTCGAGCAGCTTGAACGAGCCCTGGACGCGGCTCCCGCTCGGGACCGGTGCGGGGAAACGCACCTTGTTGGCGCCGTAGTTCACGCCCATCGCCACGCCGTCCAGCTCCAGCGCCTGCTTGTGCAGCAGGGGCACCAGCGACAGCGTCAGGTAGCCGTGCGCGATGGTCGTGCCGTAGGGGCTTTCCGCCTTGGCGCGCTCGACGTCCATGTGGATCCACTGCTCGTCGCCCGTGGTGCGCCCGAACGCGTCGATCATCTCCTGGGTGACCTCCACCCAGTCGCTGGTGCCGAGCACCTGCCCCTTGAGGGACGGCAGCTCGCCGAACTTCACCGTGGTCGCCATGACCCGCCTCCTGCTGTCTTCGCCGCCCGTCGGGCGGACGCCCTATTCGACCAGACTGCGCACGTCGGCGTTGTCGGCCGTCAGGCCGGACAGGCCGTTCCACAGCAGTGCCGCCAGGTGGTCCACCAGCTCCTCGCGGGTCAGCTCGCGAGAGTCCAGCCACCAGTCCCCGGCCAGCTGCACCAGTCCCACGATGCCGTGCGACCAGGCGCGCGCGGAGCGGCTCTGCTCCTGGCTGAGCTCCATCTCCCGCGTGAGGATCTCGGCGATGCCGGCGGCCACCACGCTGGTGAACGCCGCGATGCTGGAGGCCACGCCCGGCTGCTCGCGCAGCGCTCGGTGCATCAGGAAGCGGTACAGCTGCGGGTCGGACTCGATGAAGCGCAGGTAGGTGTCGATGGTGGTGCGCATGCGCTCCTGGCGGTCCGTCAGCGTGGAGAGCACGGTGGACAGCTCCGTGAACACCGGGCTGGCGTAGCGCTCCGCCAGCGCGCGGTACAGGCCGGCCTTGTCGCCGAAGTGGCGGTACAGGATGGGCTTGGTGATCCCGGCCTCCGCGGCGATGGCCGACATGGAGGCGTCCGGTCCGAACTCGCGGATCACCCGGTCGGCGGCGTCGAGCAGCTCGCCGCGGCGGGCGGCGGGG
>DATMKC010000195.1:0-7844 GCA_035553555.1 Egibacteraceae bacterium
GTCGCTCATGGGCCCGGAGTTCACGATCTCCTTCGGCGCCGACAGCGGTCCGGAGGCGGGCGTCGCGGGCCTGCGCCAGATGCAGGAGCGCGGCGAGGACCCCTTCGCCCTGATCCTCAAGCTGCTGGACATGCCCTTCACCAGCCAGGAGCGCGAGGGCGGCCCGTCGCCGATCTTCACGTGGCCGTCGGTGTTCGGCAAGCCCGCCGCGGAGTGGACCGAGCAGGACGAGGCGCAACTGCGCGAGCTTGGCGACGAGCGCGACATCCAGGCCTGGCGCGAGTTCGGCGAGTACGGCGGCTGGCGCCTCGGCATCGACGCCGCCGGCACGTGGCTGTACCTCGTGGCCGGCGACTGAGGGGCGGCACGGCACGCCTAGAAGCGGCGCGCCGTCGCTGGTAGCCTCCGAAGCGCCCGCGGGAGCCCCCGCGGGCGCTTCGCTGTCAAGGCAAGATCGTGGGGACCGATCGCGTGTTCACCGACACCCACTGCCACCTGGACTACCTGGAAGGTGGCGAGCCCGCCGACGCCGTGCTGGAGCGCGCGCGTCAGGCCGGCGTGTCCACGTTCATCACCGTGGGGGTGGATCTGGCCACGTCCGTGGTGTGCATGCAGCAGGCCATGGCCTACCCCGACGTGTGGGCCGTCGTGGGCATCCACCCCCACAACGCGATCGAGGCCACCGAGCACGTGCTGGAGCGCCTCCGCGACGTCGCCACGCACCCGCGCGTGGTGGGCATCGGCGAGACCGGGCTGGACTGGTTCAAGGACCACTCGCCGCGGGTGCGCCAGGAGGAGAGCTTCCGCGAGCACATCCGGCTGGCCAAGGAGCTGGACAAGGCCCTGGTGATCCACGACCGCGACGCCCACGAGGACGTGGTGCGCATCCTCGACGAGGAGCGCGCCCCGGAGCGGACGGTGTTCCACTGCTTCAGCGGCGACGAGGCGCTCGTGGGGACCTGCGCCGAGCGCGGCTGGTTCATGTCCTTCGCCGGGACGGTGACGTTCAAGAACGCGCCGGTGCTGCGCAAGGCCGCCGCCGCCGCGCCGCTGGACCTCATCGTGGCCGAGACCGACTCGCCGTACCTGTCGCCGCACCCCTACCGCGGCCAGGTCAACGAGCCGGCCCGCGTCACGGTCACCGTGGCCGTGCTGGCCGAGCTCCACGGCCTGTCCGTGGAGGAGATGGCGGCCCGCACCAGCGCCAACGCGCGCCGCCTGTTTGCCCTGCCGGAGCGCGCCTGAGAGCGCTGCCCGGATAATCCCGGTTTCCCGGTCGTCCCAGGACCCTGCTAGCCTTCGCCCGATGCTTTGGCAGAGGCAGGGGCCCGGGAGCGCCCGTCAAGCTCCCCCCGTCCGGCATGCGCGGCGCCGCCGCGCCGTGTCGCGGCCCGCTCTGTCGCGCCCCCACGCCTTCACCTCGCTGCTGGTGGCCCTGCTGATCCCGCTGCTGGGCTTCACCTGGCTGGCGGGCGAGAAGCAGGTGTCAGTCATGGTCAACGGCGAGGTGCGCCAGGTGCGCACCTACGCGGCCACGGTGGACGAGCTGCTCGACCGCCTGGGCGTGGAGCGCGGGCCCGAGGACCAGATCGTGCCGGCCGCCGGGACCGCGCTGTCGGACGGCATGGTCGTGGAGCTGGTGCACGCGCGGCCCATCACGCTGCTGGTCGGCGACGTCGAGCGCCGCGTCATGGTGACCGCGCTGGACGTCAACGAGGTGCTGCGCGAGCTGGGCACCGAGGTCGGCCGCCGCGACATCGTGCGGCCGTCGCGCCTGGCCCGGGTGGTGCCCGGCATGGTCGTGGAGGTGCGCCGCCCCGTCGCCATCCAGGTGCTCGCGGACGGCAGGAGCCACGACGTGATCACCGACGCGCGCACCGTCGCCGGCGTCCTGGAGCGCCTCAACATCGCGCTCGGCCCGGAGGACCGCGTGCTGCCCGGCCTGGACGCCGCGCCGGTCGCCGACGGGCGGATCGTGGTCCAGCGCATCACGCGCGCCACGGAGACCCGTGTGGAGGCCATCGACTTCGCCACCGTCAAGCGCCGCAACCCGGACCTGCCCAAGGGTCAGGAGCGGGTGGTCGAGCCCGGCAAGAAGGGCCTGCGCGAGGTCACCGAGGAGGTCGTGCGCGCAGACGGCAAGGTGGAGTCGCGCCGCGCCCTGTCCGAGCGCGTGGTGCGGGCCCCCGTGGACCGCGTGGTCGAGGTCGGTACCAAGACCGTGGAGCGCACGTCCCCGCGGCCGGCCAACACCTCGGGGCGCACGCCCAACACCCAGGAGGGCAAGGCGTCCTGGTACGACCACCCGGGCAACGACCCCATGACGGCCGCCCACCGCACCCTGCCGTTCGGCACCATGGTGACGGTCACCAACCTCGCCAACGGCAAGACCGTGACGGTGCGCATCAACGACCGCGGGCCGTTCGTGGAGGGGCGCATCATCGACCTCAACCGCGAGGCCTTCCAGCGCATCGCGCCCACCTCCGCCGGCGTGCTGCGCGTCCGCATCACCTGGTAGCCGGCGCCGGCGCATGGCACTGCTGACCCCCGCCGACGTCCGTCGGCTGCTCGCCGCGCACGGCGTCCACCCGCGCAAGGCCCGCGGCCAGAACTTCGTCGTCGACCCCAACACCGTGCGCAAGGTCGTGCGCGACGCCGGCGTCGGTGACGGCGACGTGGTCTGCGAGGTCGGCCCCGGCCTGGGCAGCCTGACGCTGGCCCTGCGCGAGGCGGGCGCGCGGGTGGTCGCCGTGGAGATCGACGAGGCGCTGGCGCGGGCCCTGGCGGAGGTCGTGGCCGGCGACGTCGGCGTGCGCATCGTCCAGGCGGACGCGCTGCGCGTGGACCTGGGCGCCGTCACCGACGAGGCGGCGCGCGCCTGGCAGGCGGCGGACGCGCCCCGGCTGCTGGTGGCCAATCTGCCGTACAACGTCGCCACGCCGATCCTCATGGAGGCGCTGGCCACGCGCGCGTTCGCGCGCATCCTGGTCATGGTGCAGAAGGAGGTCGGCCGGCGCTGGGCGGCGCAGCCGCGCGACGAGCTGTACGGGGCCGTCAGCGTCAAGGTCGCCGCCCAGGCCGACGTGCGCGTGGCGGCCCAGGTAAGCCGCAGCGCGTTCCACCCGGTGCCCAACGTCGACTCCGTGACCGTGCGGCTGGAGCCGCGGCCGTGGGCCTGGCCGGTCGAGCGCGAGGCGCTGTTCCGCCTGGTCGAGGCGGGGTTCGCGCAGCGGCGCAAGCGCCTGCGCAACAGCCTGTCGCGCGCCGACCTGGCGCCGGCCGCCGTGGAGGACGCGCTGGAGCGCGCCGGCCTGGACGCCGGGGCGCGCGCCGAGGAGCTGGCCGTCGCCCAGTGGGTGGCGCTGGCGGGCGAGCTGCAGCGCGGTGGCTGAGCACGGCCAGAGGCGCGCCCCGGCTCGTGCTTTTGTGCCCGGCGAAGTCCCGCCCCTACCATGGCCCCCGATGGGGACCGGAGAGGGCGGTGGGCAGCGTGCCGGCAGCGAGTCGACGCCGGTGACGCGCGAGATCGCGGCCGACGGGCCGTGCGTGACCGTGCGGGTCCCCGCCAAGGTGAACCTCTTCCTGGCGGTGCGCGGCGTCCGCGACGACGGCTACCACGAGCTCGTCACCGTCATGCAGACCGTGTCCCTGTACGACCGCCTGCGCGTCGCCGTGGTCGGCCCGCCCGGGCAGGGCCACCATCCCGCAAGCCGCCGCCGCATGGGTGTGGAGCTGTGGAAGGACGCCATCGACGGGCTGCCGGGCGGCGAGCGCAACCTCGCCGTGCAGGCCGCGCTGGCGCTCGGCGAGGCGGCCGGGGTGCTGGACGTCAGCGCCGTGCGGGACGCCGCCGCGCGCTCCGGCGCGCGCACCGTCATCGACCTGGACAAGGGCATCCCGATCGCCGGCGGCATGGCGGGCGGGTCCGCCGACGCGGCCGCGGCGCTCACCGCGCTCAACCGCCTGTGGGGCTGCGAGCTGTCCAAGGACGACCTGCGCGAGGTCGGCGCGGGCCTGGGCAGCGACGTGCCGTTCTGCGTGGTCGGCGGCACGGCGCTGGGCACCGGCCGCGGCAGCGCCATCGCGCAGGTGCTGTGCCGGGGCACCTTCCACTGGGTGGTGTGCCAGGCGGAGGAGCCGCTGTCCACCGCGGACGTCTACGGGTCGTGGGACGAGCACTGCAAGCCCAGCGAGATCGAGCCGGACGCGGTGCTGCACGCCCTGCGCACGGAGGACGCCGTGGCGCTCGGCGCCGCGCTGCACAACGACCTGGAGGCGGCTGCCTTCGCGCTGCGCCCGGAGCTGGAGGACCACAAGAAGGCGCTGCTGGACGCCGGCGCCGTCGGGGCGGTGCTGTCCGGCAGCGGCCCCACGCTGCTGGCGCTCACGGAGGACGAGCCGTCCGCGCGGGCGCTCGCCGAGCGCGTCGCCGACCAGTTCCGCGCCGTGACGGTCGCGCGCTCCCCGGCCGGGGGCCCCGAGGTCGTCTCCTGCTAGGCCACCTGCCGTAGCATGGTCATCGGGCCATGCCGCCCACCAGTGGGAGGTGGTGAAATGGCATCACGTCGTCCTTTGGAGTCGAAGTTGAAGGTTCGATCCCTTCCCTCCCAGCCAGGATCCGCATGAGCGTCGCCGCTGTGGTGCTGGCGGCGGGCAAGGGCACGCGCTTCCGCTCCGACCTCGCCAAGGTGCTCCACCCCGCCGCGGGCCGCACCATGCTGCGCTGGGTGCTGGAGGCGCTGCGGCCTCTGGGCCTGGACCGCGTGGTCGTCGTGGTCGGCCACCAGGGCGAGGCGGTCGCCGCCGAGGCGCGCGCCGCCGGCCTGCCCGGCTTGGCGACCGTGGAGCAGGCCGAGCAGCTCGGCACCGGCCACGCCGTGCGCGCCGCCTTCGACGCGGGCGCCCTCGACGGCGCCGACCGCGTGCTGGTGCTGCCGGGCGACACGCCGCTGCTGCGCGCCGGGGACCTCGCGCCACTGCTCGACGAGCGTGCCACGGTCGCGATGCTGACGGCGCGCCTGGACGACCCCACCGGCTACGGCCGGGTGGTGCGCGACGCGGGCGGCATGGTCCAGCGCGTCGTGGAGCACCGCGACGCCACCGACGCCGAACGCGCCATCGACGAGATCAACGCGGGCATCTACGCGTTCCCCGCGGCCGCGCTGCGCAAGGAGCTGGAGGCCTTGAGCAGCGCGAACGCGCAAGGCGAGCAGTACCTGACCGATGTGGTCGCGCCCATGGCGATGCTCGGCATCGTCGCGGTCGAGGCGCCTGAGCAGGCCGTCGGGGGCGTGAACGACCGCGCGCAGCTCGCCGCCGCCGCCGCCGTCCTGCGGGCGCGCGTGAACGAGGCGCACCTGCTCGCCGGCGTCACGCTCACCGACCCGGAGCGCACCTACATCGGCGCGGACGTGCGCATCGCGCCCGACGCCGTGGTGCTGCCCAACACGCACCTGGAGGGCACCACGCGCATCGGCGCCGGCGCCGTCGTCGGCCCGGACTCGCGCCTGGTGGACGCGGTCGTGGAGGACGGCGCCACCGTGGCGTACTCGGTCCTGCTGGAGGCGTCGGTCGGGCCGGGCGCGACCGTGGGGCCGTTCAGCTACCTGCGCCCCGGCGCGCGCCTGGAGCGCGGCGCCAAGGCGGGCGCGTTCGTGGAGGTCAAGAAGTCCACCATCGGTGAGGGCAGCAAGGTGCCGCACCTGTCCTACATCGGCGACGCGGAGATCGGCCGGGACGTCAATGTCGGCGCCGGCACGATCACGTGTAACTTCGACGGGCGGAGCAAGCACCGCACGGTGATCGGCGACGGCGCGTTCATCGGCAGCGACACGATGCTGGTCGCGCCGGTGGCGGTCGGGCCAGGCGCCGTGACCGCGGCGGGCTCCGCGATCACGCGCGACGTCCCCGCGGACGCCCTCGCGCTGGAGCGCAACCAGCAGGTGCACGTGGACGGCTACGCCGCGCGGCGGCGCGCCCAGGAAGACAACGACGACGAGTCGGGAGCCTCCTGATGGAGATCACCACCAAGAAGCGCATGCAGATCTTCACCGGCCGGGGCCACCCCCAGCTGGCGCAGGAAGTCGTCGACCACCTGGGCATGAAGCTGGGTGACGTCGACCTGCACGAGTTCGCCAACGGTGAGATCTACTGCCGCTACCAGGAGAACGTGCGCGGCTCCGACGTGTTCGTGATCCAGACGCACACGCGCCCGGTGAACGAGACGATCATGGAGCAGCTCATCATGATCGACGCGGCCAAGCGCGCGTCCGCCAAGCGCATCATCGCCGTGTGCCCCTTCTACGGCTACGCGCGCCAGGACCGCAAGGCGCGCTCCCGCGAGCCGATCACCGCGCGGCTGCTGGCCGACATGCTCACGCAGGCGGGCGCCGACCGCGTGGTGTCGGTGAACCTGCACACCGGGCAGATCCAGGGCTTCTTCAACCAGCCGCTGGACCACCTCACGGCGCTGCCGCTGCTGGTCGGCTGGCTGATCAACAACTTCAACGGGCAGGAGCTGGTCGTGGCCTCGCCCGACGCGGGCGGGGTGAAGCTGGCCTCGCAGTTCCAGTCCCGGCTGCCCAACGCGACCCTGGCCGTGCTGGCCAAGACGCGCACCGGGCACAACGTGTCGCAGTCGCTTGGCGTGGTCGGCGAGGTGGCCGGCAAGACCTGCGTGCTGGTCGACGACATGATCGACACTGCGGGCACCATCTGCGGCGCGGCCGAGGTGCTCATGGAGCGCGGGGCGGAGCGCGTGATCGTGCTGGCCACGCACCCGGTGCTGAGCGACCCCGCGTGCGAGCGGCTGGAGAAGGCGCCCATCGAGCGCGTCGTCGTGACGAACACGCTGCCGCTGCCGGCCGGCTGCGACCTGGACAAGATCGAGGTGGTGTCCATCGCCCCGATCGTGGCCAGCACCATGAAGGCCATCTTCGAGGACGAGTCGGTCAGCGAGCTGTTCGACGACCAGAACCAGTAGCCGTCCCCGTTCGAACGGGTGCGGGCACCGCGAGATCCCGCAATGGGGGCACCCGTTCGCGTCCGGTTGCCGGGGCCGGGCAAGCCTGGCTACACTCGGGGAGTCGCGCGTCGGCCAGCTGGGCCGCGCGCCCTTTTTTGAACCAGCCGCATTCAGGAGTGAACCAGCCATGTCTGAGCAGGTGACGCTGGCTGCCCGCAAGCGAGCGGGCAACGGCAAGGGTGAGGCGCGCAGCCTCCGCCGTGAGGGCCGTGTCCCCGCGATCACGTACGGCACGGGCATCGACCCCGTGCCGGTGTCCGTGGACGCGCTGGAGCTCTACCACGCCCTGCACACCGACGCGGGGGCCAACGTGGTGCTGCGGCTGGAGGTCGACGGGGACATGCACCTGGCCTTCCCCCGCGAGATCCACCGCCACCCGGTGCGCCGTGACGTCCTGCACGTCGACTTCGTCGCGATCGACCGCACCAAGCCGGTCACCGCGGACGTGCCGATCGTGGTCGAGGGCGCCGAGGACGCGCCCGGCGCCAGCGAGGGCGGCGTGCTGGAGCAGCAGCTCCACGCCCTGTCCATCGAGGTGCTGCCCCTCGAGGTCCCGGGGCACCTCACCGCCGACGTCTCCGGCATGAACGTGAACGACGTGCTGCGCGTGTCGGATCTGGCCGTCCCCTCCGGCGTCACGGTGCTGACCGATGGCGAAGAGGTCGTCGTGACCTGCACCGTCCCGGCGCTGGACGTCCCGGAGACGCCGAGCGACGAGGGCGAGGCTGCGGCGGACGTCCAGGCCGAGGCCGCCGAGGAGCGCGCCGAGGACGCCGCCGAGGCTGCCGGCGAGTAGGCCGCTGCCGTGGGCCTGCTGTCC
>DATMKC010000196.1:0-4184 GCA_035553555.1 Egibacteraceae bacterium
CCCTGGTGCCGCGCGACCTGGTGGTCATGGGGCTGTCCGCGCTGGTGCTGATCGGCATCGGGGTGCTGCTGGAGGGCACGCGCGTCGGCAAGGCCATGCGCGCCGTCGCCGACAACCGCGACCTCGCCGAGTCCTCCGGCATCGACGTGCAGCGCGTGATCCTGTTCGTGTGGTTCTTCGGCGGCGCGCTCGCGGCGCTGGGCGGCGTGTTCGTGGGCGTGTCGGAGAACGTCAACTGGCTCATGGGCTTCCGCATGCTGCTGCTGATGTTCGCCGGGACGATCCTGGGCGGGCTCGGCACGGCGTACGGCGCGCTGGCGGGCAGCATCCTCGTCGGCCTGGTCACCGAGGTGAGCACGGTGTGGTTCTCGCCGGAGCTCAAGTACGTCTGGGCCCTGCTGATCCTGGGCGTGGTGCTGATGCTCCGCCCGCAGGGCCTGCTGGGCGTCAAGGAGCGGATCGGCTGATGGATTTCGTGAGGGTCATCGGTGACGCGCTGCGGGCCGCCCTGGGCCTGGAGGCGGCCGTGTACGCGCTGGCGGCCATCGGCCTGAACGTGCACTTCGGCTACACCGGCCTGCTCAACTTCGGCCAGGTGGGCTTCATGCTGGTCGGCGCCTACGGCCTGGCCATCACCGTGTCGACGTTCGGCGGCAGCATGTGGCTCGGCATGCTGGTCGGGGTCCTCCTGGCCGTGGTGCTGGCGATCCTGCTGGGCGGGCCGACCTTACGCCTGCGCGCGGACTACCTGGCGATCACCACCATCGCCGCGGCGGAGATCCTGCGCTTCACGTTCCGGTCGAGCCCCGCCACGGGAGTCACCGGCGGCGTGTTCGGCCTCCAGCGGTTCGCGGACGCCTTCTATGAGA
The DNA here is from genome assembly GCA_035553555.1 of Egibacteraceae bacterium. Lineage (GTDB taxonomy): Bacteria > Actinomycetota > Nitriliruptoria > Euzebyales > Egibacteraceae > DATMKC01. Next base: position 870 of record DATMKC010000196.1, read on the forward strand.
TCAACCCGCTGCCGCAGGGCACCTACGGCTTCTGGGTGGTGCAGTTCTCGCACCGGCGGATGTGGGTGATGCTGGTGGCGTGGGGCCTCGTCGCGCTGAGCTGCCTGATGGTGTGGGCGCTCATGCACAGCCCGTGGGGCCGCGTGCTGAAGTCGATCCGCGAGGACGAGGAGGCCGCGCGCAGCCTCGGCAAGAACGTGTTCTCGTTCAAGATGCAGGGGCTGATCCTTGGCGGGGTGTTCGGTGCGCTGTCGGGGATCTTCCTGGCCATCGGCCAGCAGGCGGTGAGCCCGGACACCTACATCCCGCAGATCACGTTCTTCACCTACACGGTGCTGATCCTGGGCGGGGCGGCGCGCGTGTTCGGCCCCGTGCTGGGCAGCGTGCTGTTCTGGCTGCTCATCGCGGGGACCGACTCGTTCATCCGCAGGGCCGCGTCGGCCGGGATGCTGCCCGAGGTGTTCTTCGGCTCGGACACGATCGGCGCGGTGCGCTTCATGCTCGTGGGCGCGGGACTGATGATCCTGATGATCTACCGCCCCGAGGGCATCCTGGGGGACCGACGGGAGATGCAGCTCGATGTCTGACGTGTCCGCTTCCCAGCCCGCCGCCGACCCCCTGGCCGGTGTCGCGCCGGAGCCGGGCGTCACCAAGCCCGACCCGATCCTGGTGGTCGACGGCGTGCGCCGCAGCTTCGGCGGCCTGGTCGCCGTGGACGTGGAGCACCTGGAGGTGCAGCGCGGCTGCATCACGTCGCTGATCGGCCCGAACGGCGCCGGCAAGACCACATTCTTCAACTTGATGACCGGCTTCGACCGGCCCGACGAGGGGCGGTGGATGTTCGACGGGGAGCCGCTTGCCCGCGTGCCGGCGCACAAGGTCGCCCGCCGCGGCATGGTGCGCACGTTCCAGCTCACCAAGGCGCTGCAGCGCATGACCGTCATCGACAACATGCGCCTGGCCGCGACGGGCCAGCGCGGCGAGCGCTTCCTGGGCGCCATGCTGCACGGCTCGTGGCGCGAGCAGGAGCAGGACGTGACGCGCCGCTCGGAGGAACTGCTCGCGCGCTTCAAGCTGGACGCCAAGCGCGACGACTACGCGGGCACGCTGTCGGGCGGCCAGCGCAAGCTGCTGGAGATGGCCCGGGCGCTCATGGTGGAGCCCAAGATGGTGATGCTGGACGAGCCCATGGCGGGCGTGAACCCGGCGCTGACGCAGTCGCTGCTGGAGCACGTCAAGGGCCTGCGCGACCTGGGCATGACGGTGCTGTTCGTGGAGCACGACATGGACGTGGTCATGGACATCTCCGACTGGGTGGTGTGCATGGCCGAGGGCCGCATCATCGCGGAGGGACCGCCACGGGCCATCGCGCAGAACGAGGCCGTGATCGAGGCCTACCTGGGCCGCGCCGACGACGAGGTCGCCTGATGTCCGACGCGAACGGCGGCAAGCCGCTCCTGGAGGCCGACCACCTCGTCGCGGGCTACGTGCCGGGCGTCAACATCCTCAACGGCTGCTCGCTCGACCTGCGGGAGGGCGAGCTGGTAGGGATCATCGGCCCCAACGGCGCCGGCAAGTCCACGCTCATCAAGGCCATGTTCGGCCTGGTGCCGGTCGCCGAGGGCCGGGTCGTCCTCGACGGCCACGACATCACCAACCGCCCGGCGCACGAACTGGTCGCGCTCGGCGTGGGCTACGTGCCGCAGGTCGCCAACGTGTTCCAGCGCCTCACCGTCCAGGAGAACCTGGAGATGGGCCTGTACCTGGAGCCCGGCAAGTTCGACGAGCGCTTCGCCGCCGTGGCGGAGCTCTTCCCGCTCCTGGCGCAGCGGCGCAAGCAGCGCGCCGGGTCGCTGTCCGGCGGCGAGCGCCAGATGGTGGCCATGGGCCGCGCCCTGATGATGCGGCCGAAGGTGCTGTTCCTGGACGAGCCCTCCGCCGGCCTGTCGCCGGCGAACCAGACCGAGGTGTTCCGCCGCATCCGCCAGATCAACGAGAGCGGGATCTCCGTCGTGATGGTGGAGCAGAACGCCCGCCGCTGCCTGCAGATCGCCCACCGCGGGTACGTGCTGGACCAGGGCCGCAACGCCCACACCGGCTCCGGCGAGGAGCTGCTGCACGACCCCAGGGTCATCGAGCTGTACCTCGGCACGCTGGGACGCGCTGCCGAGTAAACGGCTGCGTGAATGCAGAAGGGGCCCGCCGGAGCGGGCCCCTTCGCATCGCGTCGAGCCTTACTCCAGGGTGGACTCCACGGTGGACACCGTCTCGACCTGACCCTCGGCGTTGATGGTCCAGACTTCGTACATGCCGGTCTCGGGCTCACCCGCGTCGGTGAACTCGATCGGACCGCTGGCTCCGTCGAAGTCGATGTCCTCGCCGTCCTCCAGGAGCTGCTTGCAGCTCTCGAAGGAGTCGCACTTCTCGCCGTCGCGCGTCACGCCGACGATCTCGTCCTTGAACGCGGACGGGCTGTCGCTGCCGGCCGCGATCGCGGCCAGGGCGATCACGACGACGCAGTCGTACACCTGGCCGGCGAACGTGGTGTCGTTGAGGTCCGGGGCGAACTCCTGCAGGTCGCTGAGGAAGGCCTCGTCAGCGCTGGGGTCCGGAGCCGTGCCCTTCATGCCCTCGAGCACCGCGGCGTTGTTCGGGTCCACCAGCCCGGCCAGGTCGTTGGAGCGGACACCGTCCGCGCCGTAGAGCTGGTCGGCGGAGACGCCGGCCTCGATCAGGCCCTTGATGATCTGCGAGCCCTCGTCGAAGGCGATCACCGCGATCGCGTCGGGGTTGGCGGCCGTGACCTGCTGGACCTCCGCGTCGAAGCTCGCGGCCTCCGGGTCGTAGATGACCTCGGCCACGACCTCGGCGCCCTGCTCCTCCAGCGCCTCCTTGGTGGCGTTCACCAGGCCCTTGCCGTAGTCGTCACCGCGGCCCATGAGGGCCACCTTGGTGTGACCGTCGCCGGCGATGGTCTCCGCCAGCACGGGGCCCTGCAGGGCGTCGGTCGGCGCCGTGCGGAAGTAGTAGCCGCCGTCGTCGTAGTTCGTGAAGGTCGGGCTGGTGTTGGAGCCCGAGCACTGCACGACCTCGGCCTGCGTGATCTTGTCGATGATCGCGAGCGACATGCCGGAGGACGCCGCACCGATGACCGCGTCCACGCCCTCGCTGAGGACCTGGTCGGCCGAGGTGCTGGCGACCGCGGCGTCGCCGGCCTCGTCACCGCCGCTGACGGTCACGTCCTGGTCCAAGACGCCGCCGGCCGCGTTGATCTGGTCGACCGCGAACTCCATGGCCTTGATCATGGGGGGGCCG
>DATMKC010000197.1:0-7092 GCA_035553555.1 Egibacteraceae bacterium
GGACTGGACCGTGCCGCGCCCGGACGGCTACGCGCGCTGGCGCGACGAGGTGCTGCCCGGCTGGCCGGGACCGCGCTTCGCCTTCGCGGCGCCGGACCCCAAGACCGGGGCGACGCGCCGGCACACGTTCACGCCGAACCCGCCGGGCGATCCGGCGGCGCTCAGAGTCGACCTCACCGCCGAGGGCGGCGCCGACGAGCTGTGGACGTTCCGCCGCATCGCCGCGCGCGGCCTGTTCGAGCCCGGCGCCTACCCCAGCGACCTCACGCTGGTGAACTGGCCGATGGTCGACTACACCGACGGGCCGGTGCACGGCGGCACCGCCGAGCAGGACGCGGCGCACCTGGACGGCGCCAAGCGGCTGAGCCTGGCGTTCCTGCACTGGCTGCAGACGGAGGCGCCGCGGCCGGACGGCGGCACCGGCTGGCCGGGCCTGCGCCCGGAGCCCGAGGCGACCGGCACCCCCGACGGCTTCGCCAAGGCCGCCTACATCAGGGAGTCCCGGCGCATTCGCGCGCTGCACACCGTCACCGAGCAGCAGGTGGCGCTGGACGCGCGCGGCGACGCGGCCGCCGTCGCCTTCCCCGACAGCGTCGGCATCGGGGCCTACCGCATCGACCTGCACCCCTCCACCGGCGGGGACGGCTACCTGGACGTCGGCGCCGCACCGTTCGCCATCCCGCTCGGCGCGCTGCTCCCGGTGCGGCTGCGCAACCTCCTGCCCGCCGCCAAGAACCTGGGCACCACCCACATCACCAACGGCTGCTACCGGCTGCACCCCGTGGAGTGGAACGTCGGCGAGGCGGCGGGCCGCCTGGCCGCGCACTGCCTGGCCCGGGGCCTGGAGCCGCGGCAGGTGCGCGCCGACCCGGCGCTGCTGGCGGAGTTCCAGGACCTGCTGCGCCGGACGGGGGTGGAGCTGGAGTGGCCGAGCGAGGTGCGGGGCTACTGAGCCCTACTGCGCGAAGCCCAGCTCGAACCACACGCGCTTGCCGTCGGGCAGAGGGTCCACGCCCCAGCGATGGGCGAGCACGGACACGATCGCCAGGCCGCGTCCGCCCACCGCCATGCGCAGGTCCGGCAGCTCGCCGCCCGTGGGCACCTCCCGGTCCGGCGGGCCCTCGTCGCCCACGGCGACGCGCAGTGCGTCCTCGCGCGCCTCGACGTGCAGGTGCACCACGGTGCCCGCGTGCACCAGCGCGTTGGTCACCAGCTCGCTGACCAGCAGCTTCGCGTCGTCGATGTCCACCGGCACGTCCCAGGCGGCCAGCGTCTCGTGCAGGAAGGCGCGGGCCTTGCCCACCGAGGAGGCGTCCGGCGGCAGCGTGCGGCCGACCGCGCGGCCGGCCGGGGCGTCCGCCGGCAGGACCTCGGTCGCCTCCGGCAGGCGGACCGCCAGCACCGCGATGTCGTCGTCGTGGCCATCGCCGCGCTCCAGCGCGCTGATCAGCGCGTCGATGAACGCCTCGATGTCGCCCTCCACGGCGTACTCGACCGCGCACGCGCGCAGCGCCTCCATGCCGGCCGTGACCGACGACTGCGGGGTCTCCACCAGGCCGTCGGTGTAGAGCACCAGCGTGCTGCCCCGCTCCAGCGTCAGGCATCCCGACGCGAACGTCGTCTCCGCCACGCCCAGCGGCAGGCCGGGCTCCAGCTCCAGGTAGCGGCTCTCCCCCAGCGGGCTGACCACCAGCGGCGGCAGGTGGCCGGCCGTGGACAGGCACAGCTCGCCAGAGCGGGTGTCCAGCCGCGCGTACACGCACGTGACCAGCGGCGGCTCCTCGGCCAGCCGCAGCAGCCGGTCCACGCGCGCCAGCACCTCCTCCGGCGGATGGTCCTCGAGCGCGTACGCGCGCACGGCCGAGCGGATCTGGCCCATCACGCCCGCGGCCTGCACCCCGCGGCCCATGACGTCGCCGACCACGTAGGCGACCACGCCCTCGCCCAGGGGGATCACGTCGTACCAGTCGCCCCCGACCTCCATGCCGGCGGCGCCGGGCAGGTAGCGCACCGCGCACACGGTGCCCTCCACGGCGGGCAGCGCGCCGGGCAGCAGGCTGCGCTGCAGCGTCAGGGCGGCGGCGCGCTCGCGGGAGAACAGCATCGCGCTGTCCAGCGCGAGGCCAGCGCGGCTGGTCAGCTCCTCGGCCAGGACCACCTCCCGGTCCGTGAAGGATCGCGAGCGCTCGCGCACGAACGACAGGGAGCCCACGACGCGGTCACGCGTGAGGATCGGCACGGACAGCATGGCGCCGATGCCGGCCTGGTCCAGCGCCTCACGATGACGGTCGTCGCGGGCGTGGGCGTCGAGCGCGGCGTCGTCGATCGCCTCCAGCACGTAGGTCTGGCCGGTGCGCAGCGCCACGGCGGGGCCGCGCTCCTCGTCCAGGCGCACCGGGAAGCGCCCGGCCAGTTCGCGCAGCAGCTGCCGGCGCGCCTCGTCTCGGTGGTACAGGCTCACCGCCTCGACGTCGCCGCCCTCGCTCACCACGTGCAGCACGGCCCAGTCGCACAGGTCCGGCACGGGCAGCTTGGTGACGACCTCCGCGGACTTGTGGAAGTCCAGCGACGCGCCCAGCGCGTAGTTGGCCCGGGCGAGGAACGCGAGATCGCGCTGCGCCTGCTCGGCCGCCGCGCGCGAGCGGCGCTCCGCCTCGTACAGCTGGGCGTTGTCCAGCGCCGCGGCGGCCTGCGCCGCCACGCTCACCACCAGCCGCTCGTGCCGGGCGTTGAACACGCCCGGCAGCTCGTGGCCGAAGAACAGCCCGCCGTGCACGTGACCGCTCTTGGACACCACCGGCACCGCCAGGTAGCTGCGCACCGGCAGGTGGCCCTCCGGCATGCCGTGGTACGGCGGGTTCCTGCCGTAGCGGGCGTCCTGGGTGACGTCGTCCAGGCGCACGGGCCCCTCGCCGGCGAACGTCGGCGCGAAGATGGCCGTGTTGCGGGGCATCGGGAAGCGCGAGAACTTCTCCAGCGGCACACCGGACACGGTGTAGAGCGCGAACTGCTCCTGCTCCACGCCGTCGTCCTGGCGCACCTCGGAGTAGAAGAACGCGCCGAACTGCGCGCCCGACAGCTCCGTGGTCGCGTCCGTGATCGTCTGCAGCAGCTCCCGCACGTCGAGCTCAGCCGACAGCGTGGTGCCGATCTCGCTCAGGCGCTCCACCGCCCGCGCCTGCTCGCGCGTGTAGCGCTCCTCCTCGCGGTCGTCGGTGACGTCCTCGGAGGTGCCGACCCACTCGACCAGCTCGCCGTCCTCGACCACCGGCACGCCGCGGGCGTGGATGACCCGGTGGCTGCCGTCGCGGGCCACGATGCGGTACTCGCACTCGTAGATCGACCGCGTCGCCACCGCCAGCTGCCAGGTCGCGCGCACCCGCTCGACGTCGTCCGGGTGGATCGCGAGCTGCCAGCCCTCGCCGAGCACGTCGCCCGGGCGCTGGCCGGTGATGGCGCGCCAGTTCGGCATGTCGCGGACGAGGGCGCCGGCGGCGTCGGCGTGCCAGACGTCGAGCGCGGTGGCCTCGACGAGGGCCCGGTAGCGCGCCTGGGTGCGGACACCGTCGGCCGCCCGAGGGTCCGCGACCTCGGGTCGAGGCGTCTCGTCGGAGACGGCGGGGATGGTCATCGAGCTGCGCGTCGTCCCATGTCGTGGCTGTTCGCCCGCACAGACGGGCCAACCCGCCCATGGCAACACGGGCCGCCCGGGCGGACAACCCCTCTTTCCTACCCCAATCGGCGCGGCCCAACCGCAAAGCCCGCGCCGTCGCGAGCGGCGGTCCAGTGCGGAGCCGCCCGGCCCAGCGCCTCGCGCAGCCGCGAACCCGGCGGCTCGGCGCGCACCCGCTCCACGTCCAGTCGCGGGTCCGACGCCGGCAGGACCACCTCGGTGAGCGACCAGTGCACCGTCGCCGGCACGTCGCCCGGCCCGGCCACCAGGGCGCCGCCGGCCGGGCGCCGCGGCGCCGCAGCGTCCCGCAGCGGCCTGGCCGAGCCGCCCCCCACGACCGCCATCATCCCGCCCGTGCGCGCGGCCAGGGACGCCGCCAGCGCCTGCTCGTCGGGTGTGGCCACCGGCGCGGCGAACAGCGGCGCACCCGCGTTGAACGCGGCCGCGGTCGCTGCGGTCACGCGCGGCGCCGAGACGCCGGACGCGCGCGTGGTGGCGCGCCCGGTGCGGCGCAGCTGGTGCAGCAGGAGCGGGTGCAGGCGCGTCGCGCCCCCCACGGCGTGCACCGTGCGGATTTCGGCATGCTCCCGGAGGAAGGCCGCCACGGCGCTGGGCAGCCGCGGCCCGGCCACCAGCAGCAGGGGCGCGCGGCGCGCCGCCGCGACCGCCGCCGCGCTCCACGCCAGCGCCGTCTCCTCCCCGTCCAGCGGTCCGGCGTGCACGCCGGCGGGCAGCGGCGCCAGGACCAGCTCCGTGGAGGGGCGGCCGTCCTCGGCGTGGCGGCGCAGGACGAGCTCGGCGGCGTCGATCTGCGCGCGCATGCGGTCCGCGCCCGTCCAGCCATGGCCGGATGGACTGACCATGCGCCGGCGCACGCGCAGGCCCCAGCCCGCGAGCACCTCGTCGCAGGACGGCGGCCACGCGCCCACCAGCAGCACCTCCGCCCCCGGCCCGGCGGCGCGGGCCAGCTCGCCGCCGGCCGGAGCGGGCACGCAGCCGCCCAGCTCCGGCTCGGCGAACAGCAGGGGCGCGTCATCGGGTGCCGCCTCCAGCAGCACCGGGGCGAGCAGCCACGGGTGCGTGCCGGGCCGCGCCAGCACCACGCGGCGGGCGCTCTGCGTGGGCACCGTGGCGTAGGACGCGCGCACGGCGGTCTCGGCCGCGCCGGGTCCCCACAGCCGGGGCAGCGTGGGGTACAGGTGGCGGGCCAGGTCGCGCTCGGCGTCGCGGATGCGCTCGCCGCAGCCGCGCAGCAGCCAGTGCATCACGCGGCAGTCGGCCGGCACGCCGTCGACGGCGGGCGGGCAGGGCCGCCCCCGCTCGCACAGGTGCTCCAGGCCCATCACGTGCCCGACCTCGTGCAGCAGCGTGCGGCGCACGCGGTCACCGCGCTCCGCCAGCGGGCACACCGCGATGTCCACCTCGGAGGTGAACACCGCGCCGGTGCCGCCGCGCACGTCCAGCGTGGCCACCGACGGCCCCAGCTGCCAGCGCACCGAGCCGAGCAGCCCCGCGGGGCAGCGCGTCCGCAGGTAGACCGTGGAGCGCCCGTCCGGGTACGCCTCGTCCAGCGGGCGGCGGGACAGGCCGGCGAAGCGCGTGCGCCAGCGCGACCCCGTCACGCCGTCCCACGCGGACACCGCCTCGATCACCGTGCCCAGGCCGACGCGCCGCGCCAGCTCGCGGTCGACCTCGTAGGTGAACGGCAGCGCGCCGTCCGCGAGCGCCAGCCGCCAGTCCTCGCGGGGGCCGGCCACCGTCTGCACGCGCCCGCGCGCCCGCGGCGGGTCCCCGGCCGGCGTGGCCAGCCCGATGGCGGCCGCCGGGTACGGCCGGAAGGGCGGGCGTGGCCCGTCCACCCGCAGTTCGGCGTAGGCCACCCGCCGCAGGCGCGCCACGTCCTCCGCGCGCGGCCGCCCGCTGTCGTCGGTGGGGGGCGCCGCGAACAGCACCGCCGCGGCCAGCAGCGCCACCGACGCGGCCACGAAACGCGCGCTCACCCGTGCTCGCATCGCCGGTTGCCCTACCCGGCGGGACGCGTTACAGATCACCGCCGCGGCGCCCGAATAGCATGCGGGTGCTTCCCATCCCACACGAGGAGCCACAGCAGTGAGTCACGGTCACGGTCCAACCCTTTCGGACGAGCCCGGTCTGGGCATCCCCTTCTCCAGGCGCGACGCGCTGGTGCCGCGCCTGGTGGTGCAGCCACTGCAGCGCTTCGCCCAGACGGAGACCTCGGCGGGCGTGCTGCTGGCGCTCATGGCCATCGTGGCACTGATCTGGGCCAACTCCGGCTGGTACGAGAACTACCACCACCTCTGGGAGACCGAGATCGGCCTGGACGTCGGCGGGTGGGGCCTGCACCTCACGCTGCACGAGTGGATCAACGACGGCGCGATGGCGATCTTCTTCTTCGTGGTGGGCATGGAGATCAAGCGCGAGCTGGTGCACGGCCAGCTGCGCGACCCGCGCGCCGCCGCGCTGCCGGTGTTCGCCGCGGTCGGCGGCATGGTCGTGCCGGCCCTCATCTACACGGCGCTCAACGGGGGCGAGCCCTCGTCCAACGGCTGGGGCATCCCCATGGCCACCGACATCGCGTTCGCCGTGGGCGCGCTGTCCCTGGTCGGCAAACGGCTGCCGACCAGCCTGAAGATCTTCCTGCTCACCCTGGCGGTGGCCGACGACCTCGGCGCGATCGCCGTCATCGCGATCTTCTACTCCACCGGCGTGCAACTGCAGTGGATCGGCATCGTGGCGCTGACCGCGGCCGCGGTGTGGGTCCTGCAGCGCATGCACGTGCGCTGGCTGGCGCCGTACGTGGTGCTGGCGCTGTTCCTGTGGTTCGCCACGCACGAGTCCGGCGTGCACGCCACCATCGCCGGCGTCGTGCTGGGCTTCCTCACGCCCGCGCACCCGTTCCACCCGCCCAAGCGGGCCGCCCAGGTGCTGCACCGGGCACTGGATCGCGTGACCGCGGACAAGCGGGGCGAGGACAGCGACGTCGACGAGTACGAGCTGCTCGACGTCGCCCGGCTCTCCCGCGAGGCGGTGTCGCCGCTGGCCCGCCTGGAGAACGCCCTGCACCCGTGGTCGGCGTACCTCATCCTGCCGCTGTTCGCCCTGTCCAACGCCGGCGTGCGCGTGGTCGACTCGGACTTCGGCGAGCTGCTCACGCGGCCGGTCACGCTCGGCGTGATGCTGGGACTGGTGGTCGGCAAGCCGCTGGGCGTGGTGGCCGCCTCGTGGATCGCCACGAAGCTGCGCATCGGCGTCCTGCCCGCCGGCGTCACCTGGCCGCACGTCACCGCGGTCGGCCTGTTCGCCGGCATCGGCTTCACCGTGGCGCTGTTCGTGTCCGGCCTGTCGTTCACGGACCCCGACCTGAGCGACGGCTCCAAGGTCGGCATCCTGCTCGCCTC
>DATMKC010000198.1:0-2654 GCA_035553555.1 Egibacteraceae bacterium
GCGCGGGGGCGCGCAGATGCGCGGGCAGGCGGGCCAGCACCTCGTCGCGCCAGCCCGGGTTGCGCGCCAGCGCGCGGTAGGCCGACTGCTGCAGATGGCCGTCCCCGGCCAGTGCCGCCAGCGGCACGGACTCGTCCCGGATGCGCTGCTCCGCGGCGGCGAGCTGGGCGGCCAGCCCGCCGGCGTCCGCGGCCACGGCGGGGGGTCCGCCCTCCGCGCGCGCCGCGGCACTCGCCGCGTCGCCCGGGACGGGCGCCGGCGGAGACGACGGGGAGGGGCTCGCGGGCGCCGCCGCGGCGGTGGACGGCTCAGGCCCCGCCGGTGCGTCCTGGGCGCGGCAGCCGGCGCCCAGCAGGGACAGCAGCACAGCCAGTGCGACGGCGGCGACGGCGGCAGGCATGGCCCCACGGTAGGCCCGCACCGGGTGCGGCGCAGTGCGGCCACGGTGGGACGGCGCGCCGCGCCTAGCCGTCAGGACCGGACGGCTGGGCGATGAGGAAGTCGAGCAGCCGCTCCACCGCGCCGACCAGCTGCGGTTCCAGATCGGCGTAGGTCGACACCGAGCCGAGCAGGCGCCGCCAGAACGCGGGCGGGTCCCCTGCGCCGAGTGCGGCACACACGCCGGTCTTCCAGTCCGTCCCGCGAGGCACCGTTGGCCACGACGGCAGGCCGACGCTGCGCGGGCGCACGCCCTGCCACACGTCCACCCACGGGTGCCCGGCGACCAGGACATGGGGCGCGCGCACCCGCGCGGCGAGCCGCTCCTCCTTGGAGCCCGGCACCAGGTGGTCCAGCAGGATGCCCAGGCGCCGGTCCGGCCCTGGCGCGAAGGCCCGCACCGCATCGGCGAGGTCGTCGGCGCCGTGCAGCGGCTCCACCACCACGGCGGCCTCGCGCAGCTCCTCGCCCCACACCTTCTCCAGCAGTTCGGCGTCGTGGACGCCCTCCACGAACAGCCGGTGCGGGACCGCCACGCGCGCGCGGGCCCGCGGCGCGGCGATGGCGCCCGAGGCGGTCACCCGCGGAGCGGTTCCGGCGGCTCGAGGGCGGACCAGCGTGGCCGGGCGGTCGTCGACGAGGAAGGCGCCCGGGGCCAGCGGGAACGCGCGCTCACGGCCGCGCCAGTCGCGCAGCACCACGGCGCCCGCCTCGACGGCGACCACCTCGCCGCTGAAGCCGGACACGCGGTGCTCGGCGACCAGGCCGGGGATCGCGCCGACCTCCGGCGGCGCGCAGCGAACTCGTTGAGCATGGCGACAGGCTAAGCGGCGCGCGGAGCGCGCCATCGCAGGCGCGTCAGCTGCCGTCGCCGTAGCCTTCGCGGCCGGGCTCGTTGGCCGCGCCGTCCTCGCGGTTCGCGGACGTGCCGGCGCCGCCGACGGCGTCGTCGCCGCCGTCCTGGTCGTTGTCGGCGCAGGCGGGCAGCAGCGCCACCGCCAGCACCGCGGCGAGCGCGCGGGCGCGGATGGTCATTCGTATCGCCTCCGGGGATCCCACGTCGTGGGACGGTCGTCGGGCAGGCCGCGCTTGGCTCCGGAATCGGCGCGTCCGCGGTGCGCGCGCGTCCACACGGCGAGGGCGGCCAGCGCCACCAGGATCACGACGATGCCGATCAGTCCGGTTCCCATGCCTCACCCCTTCCCGCCCAGCGCGGCGGCCATGTCAGCCCTGGCACGCCTACCCGGGAACGCCGGCGATCATGAGCGCCGGCGGCGGAGAAACGGCAGAGGGGCCGCGTCCCCCAACACGGCCCCTCTGCATCGGGGAAGGCTCACGAACCGGGCCCCTCGGCGAGCCGGCACAAGGCCGCTCGCCGCCCCACCAACACCCCCAGCGCGGCAGGCATCGCAACCACGAGGGCTCCAGGAGGGACCCCCGTCCGCAGCGGCCTGCCGCTGCGCGCGTCCGGCCGGATCCACAGTCGGCGGAACCCGGGCGGCGATGCGCTCTTCTGCAGAGATGATGGCGTACCACCGCGCGGTACGGGAACCCCCCGACGGGTGAATTTCGCCACCCCCTCACCCGGAAATGCGGGGGGTTCGAGCACGTACGCCGGGTAATCGGTGTGGCGTCAGCCCCGCCGGGACGACTTTCCGGGCTTCCTGGAGCCGCCCCCCTGGCCTTTGCCGCCCTGGCCTTTGCCGCCCTGGCCGCCGCCGCGCTTGCCGCCGGAGGCGGCCTCGGGGGCCCGTTCCTCCCAGCGCGGCCGGACCTTGAGCGCCAGGTCGATGGGCGAGCCGGTGAAGTCGAAGCGCTCGCGCAACCGCCGTTCCAGATACCGCAGGTATCCGGGCGGCACCTCGCCGGTCGCGAACACGCGCACCGTCGGGGGCCCGACCGCCGGCTGGGTGGCGTAGCGCAGCTTCACCTGGCGGTGGTTGTGCATCGGCGGCGCGGTGGCGGCCACGGCGTCGGCCAGCCAGTCGTTGAGCTTGGCCGTGGGGATGCGCGTGAGCCAGGAGTCCAGCGCCCGGTCGATGCCGGGGAACAGCTTGTCGATGTGGCGGCCGGACAGCGCGGACGTGCGCACCAGCGGGGCCCACTGCACGAAGCCCAGCAGGCGCTCGCGCTCCTTGGCGATCTCGTCGCGGCGGTAGTCGTCCACCAGGTCCCACTTGTTCAGCACGAGCACGAGCGCGCAGCCGGCGTCGACC
>DATMKC010000199.1:0-2789 GCA_035553555.1 Egibacteraceae bacterium
GCGTAGCGCGCGCCGTCGCCCAGGATCTGCTCGATGCGCAGCAGCTGGTTGTACTTCGCCACGCGGTCCGACCGCGCGGGCGCGCCGGTCTTGATCTGCCCGGCGTTGGTGGCCACGGCCAGGTCGGCGATCGTGGTGTCCTCGGTCTCGCCCGAGCGGTGGCTCACCATGCAGGTGAAGCCGGCGCGGTGCGCCGTCTCCATGGTGTCCAGCGTCTCCGTCAGCGTGCCGATCTGGTTCACCTTCACCAGCACGGAGTTCGCCGCGCCCAGGCGGATGCCGCGGCGCACGCGCTCGACGTTGGTGACGAACAGGTCGTCGCCCACCAGCTGCACGCGGTCGCCCAGCCGCGAGGTGAGCGCCACCCAGCCGTCCCAGTCCTCCTCGGCCATCGCGTCCTCGATCGACACGATCGGGTAGCGGGCCACCAGGTCCGCCCACAGCTCGACCATCTCGTCGCTGGACAGCGTGCGGTTTTCGCCCTCCAGGTAGTAGGCGTTGGACCGGTACAGCTCCGTGGTGGCCGGGTCCATCGCCAGCGCGATCTCCTCGCCGGCGGTGTAGCCGGCGCGCTGGATCGCCTGCATGACCAGGTCCAGCGCCGCGGCGTTGGAGTCGAGGTTCGGCGCGAAGCCGCCCTCGTCGCCCAGGCCCGTGCCCAGCCCCTTGTCGTGCAGGACCTCCTTGAGGGCGTGGTAGACCTCGGTGCCCCAGCGCAGCGCCTCGCTGAAGCTGGGCGCGCCGACCGGGGCGATCATGAACTCCTGGAAGTCGACGTTGGAGTCCGCGTGCGCGCCGCCGTTGAGGATGTTCATCATCGGCACGGGCAGGGTGTGCGCGTTCGGCCCGCCCAGGTAGGCGAACAGCGGCAGCTCATGGGAGTTCGCGGCCGCCTTGGCCACCGCCAGCGACACCCCGAGCATCGCGTTGGCGCCCAGCGCCGACTTGTTCTCCGTGCCGTCCAGCTCGAACAGCCGCTGGTCCACGAGCCGCTGGTCGGAGGCGTCCATGCCGATCAGCGCCGGCGCGATGACCTCGTGCACGTTGCGCACCGCCTCGCGCACGCCCTTGCCGCGATAGCGGTCGCCGCCATCACGCAGCTCCACGGCCTCGAAGGCGCCGGTGGAGGCGCCGCTGGGCACGGCGGCACGGCCGACGGCGCCGTCGCTCAGCAGCACGTCGACCTCGACGGTGGGGTTGCCGCGGGAGTCCAGCAACTCCCGCGCGATCAGGCCCTCGATCTCCACGTCTGACTCATCCCTTTCGGCGTCTGGTCACTGTACGCAACAGCAGTTCACATGCGGAACAGGCGGCGTCAGGATTCTCGCTGCGCCTGATCGGCCTTCGCGCGCTCCCACAGCGCCAGCCAGTCCTGGCGTGACAACTCCTCCAGGGGGCCGTCCGCCGCGGCCGCCATGGCCTCGAAGCGCTCCCGGAAGCGCCGCGCGGCGCCGCGCAGCGCCAGCTCCGGATCCACCTTGTGGCGCCGCGCCAGCCCCACCACGGACATCAAGAGGTCGCCGATCTCGTGCTCGCGCTGCTCGTCGGAGCCCGCAGCCAGGAACTCCTCCAGTTCCAGCCGGATGCGCTCGGCCGCCTCGACGTCCGCCTCCCAGTCGAAACCGGTCTTGGCGGCGCGCGACTGCAGCTTGCGCACGTAGCTCAGCGCCGGCTGCCCGGCGGGCACGCCGTCGAAGACGCCCTCGCGCTCGGGCTTCTCGGCGGCCTTGAGCTCCTCCCAGTTGGCCACGACCTCGTCGGCGCCGGAGACCTGCGTGTCGCCGAACACGTGCGGGTGGCGGCGCACCAGCTTGTCGGCGATGCCGCCCGCCACGTCGTCGATCGTGAAGCCGCCGGCGTCCTCGGCGATCTGCGCGTGGAACACCACCTGCAGCAGCACGTCGCCCAGCTCCTCCGCGATGTGCGCGGCATCGCCGGACTCGATGGCCTCGACGAGCTCGAAGACCTCCTCCACGGCGTACTCGGCCAGCGTGCGGTGGTCCTGCTCGCGATCCCACGGGCAGCCGCCCGGGCCGCGCAGCCGCTCCTCCACCTTCACCAGCTCCAGCAGGCGCAGGCCCTTGGGCACGGCGGCGAAGTACACGACCTCCACCTCGATGCCCGCGCGCGCCGCCTCCATGCCGAGCAGCTGGGTGAACGACTCCCCGTCGCCGGGACCGAACAGGTAGGCCGCCTCGTCGGTGTCGGTGACGCGCCGCACCACGTGCTTGGCGCGGCGCACCAGGCGCGGGTCGCCGCCGGCCATGAGGTCGATGCCGGCCAGGGACACGGACTCCTCGCCCAGGGGCGGCAGCGCCTCCCAGCGCAGCTCCGCCATGTCCAGGTGCGGCACGAAGGGGTGCGACTCGTCGGCGACCAGCACCAGCTCGCTGGACATCAGCGCCGACCACCCGTGGATGGGCAGCAGCCCAGGGAGCTGATCGGACGTGTCGATCAGGACCAGGCGCGGCACGGGCCTCTACTGCTCCGGCGCGGGGGCCGCCGGGTCCTGGCCCTGCGGCGTCAGGGGGAGCTGGCCGACGTCGGGCTCCACCGGCTCGGCGGCGCCCAGGGGGCCGACGGCCTCCACCTCGCCGGTCTCGGCGTTCCAGCGCCCCAGGCGCGGGTTGACGCGCACGTCCGCGCCGGACAGGTGCTCCTGGCGGAAGGTGGTGCGCGCCTCGGCGCGGCGCTGCTCGGTGAGCTCGGTGCGGATGTCGTCGGCGACCTCGTCCAGGCCCGGGTTGGTGCGCCCGGTCACCCGGATGACGTGCCAGCCGAACTCGGTC
>DATMKC010000200.1:0-2251 GCA_035553555.1 Egibacteraceae bacterium
CACCATCGGCAGGGCGTCCGGGCGCGTCCCGCCCCAGGTCGCCACCGGCGCGACCAGCAGCGCGCCGAGCGCCAGCGCCCACGGCAGCGGCGAGCCGGCCGGCACCGGGCCGTCGTGCGGCACCCATCCGGCGGGTTCGCCAGGCCGCAGGATCACCGTCCCGCCGTCCAGCTCCTCCTCCGCGCCGGCGAGCCAGCCGTCGGCGCCGGGGAACACCCGGGTCAGCTCCTCGGCCGCCGACAGGACCGCCCGGCACGAGCGCGGCCGGTCCGACGGGCGCGGGGACAACGCGCGCGCCACACCGCTGGGCAGGTCCAGGCCGCTGGGGTCGTCCAGCAGCTCGCCCAGCTCGCCGCCGCGCGTCCCGGACGCCAGCGCCACCAGCGTCGCCGCGAAGCTGTACACGTCCGCCGCGGGCGTCACCTTGCCGCGCAGCACCTCTGGCGCACAGAACAGCGGCGTGCCGATGCGCGTGTGCACCTGGCTGTCCAGGCCCCGCAGCGTCGACGGGTCGACCAGCACCACCTCGCCGTCCGGCGTCTCGATGAGGTTGCCGGGCTTCACGTCGCGGTGCACCAGCGGCACACCGTCGGACCACTCCCCGGCGTGCAGCAGGTCCAGCGCCTCCGCCAGCGGCAGCAGCCGCTCCAGCGCGTGCGGGTCGGGCGGCGCCTCGTCCAGGGGCACGCCGTCCACGAAGTCCATCTCCACGAAGCCCCAGCCCGCCAGCCGGCCCGCCTCCAGGATCCCGCTGCGGTGCACCCGCACCAGCGCCGGGTGGTCGATGCGGCGGAGCTGGCGGGCACGCTGTGCGACCTGCGCCGGGTCGGCCAGCGCCTCCGGGCGGATGAGCTTGAACGCCCGCGGCCGGCCCGCCCCGTCGCGCGCCTCCCAGACCTCGCCTTCGCCGCCCTCGCCGACGCGCCGGAGCAGGCGCAGCCCCTCGACGATGGCGGTGGAGCCCGATGCCGGCACGCCCCCTCCTTCGTCGCGGCCATGTCCGACGTCCGACGCTATCGTGCCGTGGACCCGTGCCGTCACCCGCCAACCCCGTCACGACGCCCGAGAGCCCGCATGCCACCCGCATCCCCCCATCAGCCGCGCCTGCCGTACGCCGCGGGGGCCGCCGGCGCGCTGCTGATCGCCTTCTCCGCCATCTTCGTCAGGCTGGCCGACGTCAGCCCCGCCACCGCGGCGGTGTTCCGCTGCGTGTACGCGCTGCCGGCGCTGGGCCTGCTGGCGTTGTGGGAACGGCGGCGCTTCGGGCCGCGCCCGTGGCGCCGGCGCGTGCCGGCCTTCGGTGCGGGGCTGTTCTTCTCCGCCGACCTGCTGCTGTGGCACCACTCGATCCACTACATCGGCGCCGGCCTGGCCACGGTGCTCGGCAACGCGCAGGTGGTCCTGGTCGGCCTGGTCGCCTGGGTCGTGCTGCGCGAGCGCCCGGGGCCCAACGTGCTGGTGGCCGTGCCGGTGGTGCTGGCCGGCGGCGTGCTGATCTCCGGCGTGGTGGGCACCGGCGCCTACGGCAGCGACCCGGCGCGGGGCGCGGTGTACGGGCTGCTGACCGCCGTGGCCTACACCGGCTTCATCCTGCTGCTGCGCCACAGCAACGCGGACGTGCGGCGGCCGGCGGGGCCCCTGATGGACGCGTCGGCCGCCGGCGCGCTCGGCGCGGCCGTGGGCGGGCTGCTGGCCGGCGACCTGTCGCTCGTGCCCGCGTGGCCGGCCCACGGCTGGCTCCTCGCCCTGGCGCTGGGCTCGCAGGTGGTGGGCTGGCTGTGCATCTCCGTGTCACTGCCCAGGCTGCCCGCCGCGGTGACGTCCGTGCTGCTGATGCTGCAGCCCGTCGGCTCGGTGCTGCTCGGCATGCTGCTGCTGGCGGAGGCGCCCTCCGCCGTGCAGCTCGGCGGCGTCGTGGTGGTGCTGGCGGGCGTGGCTCTGGCGAGCCTGCCCGGACGGCGCCCGCCCGCCCTCGCGGGTCAGGACTCGGCGTCGTCCGGCGAGCCTGCCTCGCCGCCCTCCGTGGAGGCCGCGTCACCGGGGTCCTCCGCGCCCGAGCCGGCGGGCGACTCCGCCGGCGCGGACCCGCGCACGTAGACCACCTGGAGCACGCTGTCGCCCTCCGGCGGGCGCAGCCGCACCAGCCCGACGGTCACGCGCTCGCCCTCCTCGGGCTGCGCCGCGGCCGGGTCGATCGCCAGGATCGCGCAGTCCTGCGGCGCGTCGCGGCGCAGCCCGAGGAGGGCGAGCG
>DATMKC010000201.1:0-3574 GCA_035553555.1 Egibacteraceae bacterium
GTCGCGTAAGCACACGGGGGGACCCGGACGTACGAAAAGATCATCCGGCTTATCGGATTTTCTTGCGGGCGAGCGGGCGCGGAGGCGACGGACAATGGCGCGTGTGGCGAAAATGAGGGCTCCGGCGGCGGTGGCCGTGGCACTCCTCCTGGCCGTGCTCACCCTGCTGCCCAACGGCGTGCAGGCCGACCTGCTCGACGGCGCGGGCCTGGAACTGCCCGCGCTCTCGGAGGTCAGCTCCGGGTGGATGCACAGCTGCGGCCTCGGCCAGGACGGCAAGGTGTACTGCTGGGGCAACAACGCCACCGGCAACCTCGGTGACGGCACGGCCGCCAACGCCCGCCCGCTCGCCAAGCGCGTCGACGGCATGGACGCCCCGGCGATCCAGGTCTCCTCCGGCGCCGACCACAGCTGCGCGCTCACCACGAACGGCGACGCGTGGTGCTGGGGCGGCAACCTGTCCGGCCAGCTCGGGGTGAACTCGGACACGCTGGTGCTGCGCCGCCAGCCCGGCAAGGTCGTGGATGGCTACCGCGGCATCGCGCTGCCGAGATTCGTCCAGATCAGCGCCGGCGGCTCGCACAGCTGCGCGCTCGCGGAGAACGGCGTGCCGTGGTGCTGGGGCGCCAACGACGTCGGACAGCTGGGCAGCACGCCCCCCAGCGCCATCCTGCCCGACGACGGCGGTGACGCCCGGCCCGTGTGGACCAGCCAGATGGGCACGGCCACCAAGATCATCGCGGGCGCGGCCCACACCTGCGCGATCAACACCGTCTCCGAGCTGTGGTGCTGGGGCGACAACGGCGCGGGACAGCTCGGCGTGAACAGCAAGCAGGAGGCCTGGTCCCCCGTGCGCGTGCACGCCACCGGCGGCTTCCCCGACGGCGGTGTCGCGACCGTGGCCCTGGGCACCACGCACACCTGCGCGTCCACGCGCAACGGCAACGCCTACTGCTGGGGCGACAACAGCTACGGCCGCATCGGGTCCACCAGCCCGACGAGCGACACGGCGCAGGGACCCGACTCCCTGGTGCCGCAGAAGGTGCGGCCCTACCCGGGCAGCCGCGCGGAGACGGGCATCGGCGGCAACGCGAACATGCGCTTCGCCGACCTGATGGGCGTCTCGGCCGGCCTGGACCACTCCTGCGCGTGGACGCGCACGGGCGTCGGCTGGTGCTGGGGCAGGGCGGCATACGGACACCTCGGCGACGGCACGGTCTCGGCCAGCCAGCCGAAGCCGCGCTTCCAGGTCGTGGAGTACACGCTGCAGTTCGTCGACACCGGCGCGATCCAGCACATCTCGGCCGGCTACAACCACACCTGCTCGCTGAACGCCAACGGCAGGGCGCACTGCTGGGGCCACAACGGCTTCGGCCAGGTGGGCGACGGCACCTTCGTCTTCCACCACCGCCCGGCCAAGGTCCTCCAGCTCGACGCGCCGGTGTGACGCTCAGCCGTTCCTGATCCGCTCGGCCAGCGGGGCCAGCGCGTCGCGCAGGCGCTCGCTGCGCTCCTGGCCCAGCACCCGGTAGGGCTGCAGCGCCAGCCGGTCGGTGTCGTCCTCGATGCGGGCGCGCAGCTCCTGGCAGGCCGGCGTCCCGTCGCCGTCGGCGTCCACCAGTCCGCGCTCGCGCAGGCGCTGCGTGGACTCGGCCAGCTCCTCGGCGGTCCAGCCGCGCAGGTTGTGCACGAAGTCGCGGTAGGACGGCTTGATCGCGGCCACGGTCAGCAGCGCCTCGCGGCCGTCCAGCCCGGCGGTGAGCAGGGCGGCGAGATGCCCGTCGCCGCGGTGCTCGCGCAGCACCGTGATGGCCTGCCACAGGTCCACGTGCGGCAGCCCGGTGTCCGCCAGCGCCTGATGGGCGGCCGCCAGCGGCCGGCCCGCGCAGTCGGCCGCGTCGGCGGCCGCGCGCGCGAGCGCCGCCGCCTCCTTGAGCTCGGGGGCGTCCACCAGGTCCCCGAGCAGGCGGCGCAGCCCCTGATCGACCAGCTCCAGCCGCGCCTGGACGACGCGTTCCGGCGTGGACAGCGTCCACGCGTCCGGGATCGCCCGGCGCACCAGCGCGGGGGCGAAGCCGAAGAACGCGGCCTCGACGACGGCCGGCCGCACGGCCCCCATCGCGGCCGAGCGGGAGGCGAAGTAGCCCATCCACTGGCCCTTGAGGCCGGCGTCGGCGTAGACCGCCTTGCTCTCCGGCGTCAGGTACACCCAGGCGTGGAGCGGTTCGACGACGCGATGCAGGGAGCGAGCCAGCGCAGTGTCCATTTCATGATGCTACCAACGCAGGCGCTAGCCTGCGCGGCCATGGAGACGACCCCGGTACTGCTGAGCTGGAGCGGCGGCAAGGACTCGATGATGTCCCTGCTCGCCCTGCGCGAGGACCCGGCGGTCGAGGTCGCCGGGCTGCTCACGTCCGTGACGTCGGGCTACGAGCGCGTCAGCGTGCACGGCGTGCGCCGCGAGCTGCTGGACGCGCAGGCGGCCGCGCTGGGCCTGCCCGTGGTGGAGATCCACCTGGCGCCGGAGTCGTCGAACGCGGCCTACGAGGAGGCCTTCGCCGCGGCCGTCGCGGCTCCTCTGGCCCGAGGCGTGCGCACCGTGGCGTTCGGCGACCTGTTCCTGGCCGACGTGCGCGCCTACCGCGAGGCGCTGCTGGACCGGCTGGGGCTGGACGGCCTGTACCCCGTCTGGGGACGCGACACGGCGGCGTTCGCTCGCGACGTGGTGGCCCGCGGCGTGCGCGCGGTGCTCTGCGCCGTGGACACCGGCCGGCTCGACGCCGCCTTCGCCGGCCGCGACTACGACGAGGCGCTCCTGGAGGAGTTGCCGGAGGAGGTCGACCCCGCGGGCGAGCGCGGCGAGTTCCACACGTTCGTCTGGGACGGGCCGGGCTTCGCCGCGCCGGTGGCGATCCGGCGCGGCAAGGTCGAGGACCGCCCGCCCATGCGCTACACCGACCTGCTCGCCGGGTAGGACCGCCGCGCCTGCTCGGCCGCCTAGAGCGTGATGACGTGGTCCGGCGGGTTGCCGGCCAGCGCCGCGTAGAGGTCGGGGAAGCAGCCGACCTGGACGTTGTCGACCACGGTGTCGGCGACCTTGCAGTTGCCCGGCTCCCCGACGGCCAGGCCGCGCTCGATCGCGCACTGGTCGCACATCATGAGCAGCATGCCGGTGTCGCCGGCGATCTTCGACAGGCGCTCGCCGATCGGGTCGCCCTTGCGCAGCACGAAGTTGTTGTCGTCGAAGAACATCATGCCGATGACCTCGACGCCGTGCCGGCCCTCCTCGAGCTGCGGGAGGATCATCTTGCCGAGCTTGTAGCTGGCGGTGTGGCCGGACGTGGAGAAGACGTAGGCGACCTTCACGATGGCACTCCTTGTGGCGCGCGCGGCGCGGCGGCGGCTGCTTGCTGAGATCCGCCAGCCTAGAGGACCCGGGCAGGCGCGCCGGACGGGCGGCCGGTCAGCAGCAGGCGTCGCCGGCCGACGGGGCGGCGGAGACGGTCGCCAGCAGGCCGAACTGCCCCTCGGTTGGCTCGGCGCAGCAGAACCACGGCTCGCTCAGGCCCGGCGC
>DATMKC010000202.1:0-5543 GCA_035553555.1 Egibacteraceae bacterium
GGTAAGCGCCGGCGAGCGTGCCCGGCCACTCCCCCGGGCGCTCGGCGGCGAACAGCGGCTCCGGGCGGTTGCGCATGCCACGGCGGGTCAGCCCCGCGACGGCGGCCCCGAGCGCGCCGGCGGCCAGCACCCGCAGCAGCACGGCGGCCGGGACGTGCAGCGCCAGGAACGCGCCGGCCACCGCGCCCGCGCTGGCCGGCAGCTCCGTCACCACGCCCAGGCGGTGATGGGTCAGCCCTTCGGCGAGCTGGCTGCCGCCCGCCGCCAGGGAGCCGGCCGTCACGGCGAGCAGGCCCAGGGGGGCGGCGGCGAGCGGCTCCATGCCCAGCAGGGCCAGCAGCGGCACCAGGAAGATGGCGCCGCCCAGCCCGCCCACGCCGCCGACGGCGGCGCTGCCGAAGCCCAGGGCCACCAGCACCGCGTCGTGCACGCACCGAGCCTTTCCATCGCGGGCCCATCCCGGGCGACGTCCCTGCGACTACGATACGCAGGCCGCGAGGCGGGGCGCGGCCGCACCGGTGGGACATCGAACGGGAGAAGCGCCATGCCGCGTCGCCGCAGCCGACTGATCGCTCCGCTCGCCCTGACACTGGCCCTGGCACTCGTGTCGCTGGTGCCTCCCGGCGCGCTGGCGCAAGAGGAACGCGAGCTGTACGACGTGCGGCTGTTCGCGCAGATCGGCATGCCCGGCCAGCCGGAGGGCATCGCGGTGGGCCGCGACGGCACCGTGTACGTCGGCACCCACAACTACGGCAAGGGCGACGCCGAGGCCCCGTCCAAGATCTTCGCGTACTCGCCGGCCGGCGAGCTGCGGCGCGAGTACGTGATCCAGGGTCAGAACCTCGACGAGGACCACGGCGTCCTGCAGTTCGCGCTGGACGCCCGCGACACGCTGTACGTGCTGGACCGCAATCCCCCGCGCCTGTTCACGCTGGACCCGCGCACCGGCGCGCAGCGCGACTACGCGACCTTCGACGACGTGCGCCCGTGCGGCGGCGGCGGCGAGCCGGGCCACTGCTCCGCCGGGTCGCTGGACCTGGCGCCGTTCGCGGACTATCCCGTGTTCGCGCCGGACGGCACGCTGTACGTCACCGACCTGGAGCAAGGACTGATCTGGCGCGTGCCGCGCGGCGGCGGCGAGGCGGAGGTGTGGTTCACCGACCCCCGCCTGGAGGGCGTGTTCGGCCCCAACGGCATCCAGTTCATGGCCGACGGCGAGACGCTGCTGTTCGCCCAGACCGGGTCCGCCCCGCCGGGGGCGTCCGACCTCGGGCAGGGTGTGCTGTACACCCTGCCGGTGAACCCGGACGGCTCGCCGGGCGAGCTGGCGGAGTTCTGGAAGGGCCGGCCGGTGGACGGCCCCGACGGCTTCGCGATCGGCGCGTCCGGCAAGGTCTACGTGGGGCTGGCCGGCGCCAGCCAGTTCGTGGTGCTGTCGGCGGACGGCGAGGAGCTGGCGCGCTTCCCGGAGACGCCGCTGCACAACACCCAGCAGACGCCGCCGTTCGACACGCCGGCCAGCCTGGCGTTCCACGGCGAGCGCGTGCTCATGACCAACCAGTCGTTCTTCACCGGCACGGAGTCCGGCTGGACCGTGGCGGACATCTTCGTGGGCGAGACCGGGTTGCCGCTGTACCGGCCCGCCATGCCGGCGATCGACACCGTCCAGCCCACGACAACCCCCGCGCCGGGCGTGCCCGCCAGCGAGGGGCTCCCGGCCACCGGCGCGGGCGGCGTGGCGGCCGCCGCCGCCGGCCTGCTGCTGCTGGGTTCCGGGCTGCTGGCCGTCAGGAGGCGCCCGTCCTGACGGCGGGGTGTCGCAGGCAGGGGTTACCCTGCCTGCATGAGCACCACCGCGGAGGGCCTTCAGGCGCCTCAGGACACGCCGTCTGCCGTCGGGTCGTCGCCTCCTGAGGACGACGGGCGGCTGCGCCTGTCGTTCTCCCGCGTGGACGCCTACCGGCAGTGCCCGCTCAAGTTCCGCTTCGCCTACCTGGACAAGCTGCCGTCCACGCCGAGCCCGGAGCTGTCCTGGGGCTCGTCGATCCACGCCGCCTTGGAAGCCTGGTGGGACCAGAAGCTGCCCGAGCCGCCGCCGGTGGAGTTCCTGTGGCAGGCGCTGTTCGACCACTGGGACGACGAGGGCTTCGAGGGCATGGCCCGCGAGGACAAGCTCAAGTGGTACCAGCACGCCCGCAACGTGCTGGCCCAGCACCACCAGCGGCACGCGCCCTCGTTCCAGCCGGCCGTGGCCACCGAGGAGTGGTTCGAGCTGGACCTGGGCGACGACATCGTGGTCCTGGGCTCCATCGACCATGTGGCGCGCACGCCGTCCGGCGGCATCGGCATCGTGGACTGGAAGACCAACCGCAAGGCCAAGAACCGCAAGCAGGTGGCCGGCAGCCTCCAGCTCGCGATCTACACGCTGGCGGCGCGCGAGCTGTGGGGCCAGGACCCGGAGTGGGTCGCGCTGGACTTCGTGGTGCCGGGCGTGCGCGTCACCGTGGGCCGCGAGGAGATCGACACCGACGCCGCGCTGGCGGCGGTCCGCGAGACCGCGAGGCTGGTGCGCGCGGAGCTGTTCGAACCGAAGCCCTCGGCGCTGTGCCCGTGGTGCGACTACCGCGCGCTGTGCCCGGCGTTCGAGGGCGACGGGCCGGACGTGGCGGGCACCGCGCTGGTGGAGCTGAAGCGGCTGCGCCGCAAGGCGGCGCGCGACGCCGAGCGCATGGCGCACCTGGAGCGCCTGGTGGCCGAGCGCCTCGGCCCCGACGCCCTCCTCGACCTCTCCTGACCTTCCCCGTTCAAACGGGTGCGGGCACCGCGACATACCGCAGTCCCCGCACCCGTTCGAATGGGGAACGAACGGGGATGGGTGTCGGGGAGCCGGCCGATAAGCCGGATTCTGTCCTCACTCGCGTGAGTGGCGACCATCTCTCTGGGGCCGACGTTGCCGCCGACCTCGATGCGGCCTACCTGGCACTCGGCGGGACCACCTGATGACGTGCCTGCTTGGCCTTGCTCCGGACGGGGTTTACCTGGCCGCCGGCGTCACCGCCGGCGCCGGTGCGCTCTTACCGCACCCTTTCACCCTCACCACGCGCCCGCCCCAGGTCTCCCTCGGGCGGGCCGTTCGGCGGTCTGCTCTCTGTGGCACTTTCCGCGCGTCGCCGCGCCTGGGCGTTACCCAGCGTCCTGCCCTGTGGAGTCCGGACTTTCCTCAGCGAGGTTGCCCTCACCGCGGCCGCCTGGCCGACTCCCCGACACCCCAGGGTACCGTGAGGACCCGGCGCCGCCCGAGGGTCACCGGGGAGCGACGAACCGCACCACGCGCCGAGCTAACGAGGTGCGACAAACAAGGCCTGAGCGCCGCGGCCGATCGGGCCGTCGGTGTCGTGCAGCACCGACTCAGCCAGCCCCACGCCGTCGGCCTCGATGACCGTGCGCGCGTCCATGCCCACCCACTCGCCGCGCAGCGGCCGGCGCAGGTGCACCGTGAGGTCGGTGTTGATGAACAGCAGCGTGCGGGCGTCCGCCGTCGCGCTCACGCCGTTGCCGGAGTCGGCCGCGCACAGCACCCGCTGCAGCGGCGTGGGCGCCTCGCCGGCCACGAGCGGCACGCGCATGCGCAGCCACACCTTCGCCGGGCCCGGCTCCAGGAACGCACCCTCGACGAAGCGCCACTCCATGCCCGTGTGGTAGCCGGTCTCCAGGCCCACGTCGAAGAACGGGTGCGGCGCCCCCTGGTCCGGCCCGGGCATGGGCGGCCCCGCGTCGCCCGCGGCGAAGCCGTCGCGCTGGAGGTTCATGCGCCAGGCCGACGCGCGGACCAGCTCGGTCCCGTCCGCGGCGGCGAGCGTCGCCTCGAGCAGCTCGACGTTCCTGCCGCCGCGCGCCGTGCGCACCGACACCGCCACCTCCGCCTGCGGCACGGGGCGCAGGATCTCGGCGGTGAAGCGCACCACCTCCATGCCGTCGCGCGCCTCGTGGCGCTCCAGCGCGCGGCCGAGCAACGCGCAGGGCGGCCCGCCGTGCTGGCTGCCCCCGCCCCAAGGCCCCAGGGTGTTTTCCGTCGCCCAGAAGCGGCCGTCCCCCAGCGGCTCGAAGAACGCCTCCACCATGGCCTCCTGTCGCCTCCTTACGGGCGAATCAAATCGCCCCTGTTCAGCACCTTCCCGACTGGTAGCCTTTCAGGTCGAGGGCACGAAGTACGTGACGTCTGCAGTGGTGCAACACCAGGGCAGCCCCTCAGGGTGGGATCGGAAATCCTTCGATCACACCCGAAAGCACAAGGAAGAGGGCAGCACCATGGCTGTTGGCACCGTGAAGTGGTTCTCCGACGACAAGGGCTTCGGCTTCATTTCGCAGGAGGGCGGCGAGGACGTCTTCGTCCACTACTCCGCGATCAACTCGAACGGGTTCAAGACGCTCGCCGAAGGCGCGCGTGTTGAGTTCGACATCACGCAGGGCCCCAAGGGCGCCCAGGCGGCGAACGTCCAGATCGTCGGCTAGTCCACTCGGACGCCAAGTCTGAACACGAAGGCCCCGGAGCGATCCGGGGCCTTCGCGCTGTTCCGGGGCCTGTCCGTGCCGCGCCGCTAGCGCTGGTCCCAGCCCATCGCGTGGAACTGGTGGCCGGGATCGAACAGCCACAGCAGCCGGGCCGGCTCCCCGGTCTCGTTGCGGAACCCGTGCACGGCCCCGGACGGGACGTGCAGCAGCCCCCCGGCCGTGAGCACGTGCATGTCGCGGCCCAGGCGGAACACCACTTCGCCCTCGAGGATGTAGTAGGTCTCGTGGCACTCCTCGTGGGCGTGCTGCCCCGGGCCGCTGCCGGGCGCCAGCTCGTACTCGACGAGCGCGAACCCCCTCGACGGGGACGGCTCGACCTTCACGGTCACACGATCCTCACCGACGCGCAGCACTCGGCCTTGACCGGGCGGATGGACCACTTCCTTCGGCACGCTGCCTCGACCCCCGTTGATGGAACGCCAGGGCCGCCGGGCCAGCAATGAAAGTGGCGTCGGTCAGCCCGGCAAACGTTGACAGCCTAACCAATCCCCCGCGATGCGCAAGCCAGGCGGCTCCACGCGTCCCGGTGACCTATGAGGCGGCCTGCGCCTGCTCGAGCGCGCGCGCCACCAGCGACGCCAGCCGCTCGCGCTCGGACGCGGTGAGGGCCTCCATGACCGGGGCCGCCAGCGCGTCCGTGACCCGCTCCGCCTCCTCCCAGCGGGCGCGGAAGGGCGCGCCGTCCGGGTAGGGCGGAGGCCAGCCGAAGTAGCCCGCGCTCTGCAGGCCCAGCTCGCCGCGGGCGGCCATGGCCTCCACGGGGCGCAGCCCCTGGGCCAGGATCGCGATGTCGTGCGAGCCGCCGCGCTGCTCGCGCAGCGTGCTGAGCGCCTGGTTCACCCTGCCGGGGCCGTCGCCGCAGCGGGGGACCCGCCGCCAGCCGGCGAACAGCGGCCGGCCGTACGCCTCCGCGCCGTCCACGAGGCGCTCCAGCAGGCCGGCCAGCGCGGTGGTGTCCTCGTCGTCGGCGT
>DATMKC010000203.1:0-11309 GCA_035553555.1 Egibacteraceae bacterium
GTCGTGGACCTCATGCGCCAGCCGGAGATCGACGGGGCGCTGGTAGGAGGCGCCAGCCTGGACGCCGAGGACTTCGCGGTCATTTGCAGGTACCACCGCCTGTAGGGGCGTAGCATGAGCCGTGACGCTGACCCGCGACGATCGGGGAGTTCCATGCCGAAGCGCCGGAACCACCTGGACGGGCTGCTCGGCCCGCTGGAGACCGAGGTCATGGAGGCCTGCTGGGAGCTCGGCGACACCACCGTGCGCGACGTGCACGAGAAGCTCGCCAAGCGCCTGGACCTGGCCTACACCACGATCATGACCACCATGACGCGCCTGGCGGGCAAGGGCCTGCTCAAGCGCGACACCACGGGGCTCGCCCACCGCTACCGCCCGGCGCTCAGCCGGGACGAGTACGCCAGCTCCACGGTGCACAACGTCGTCGAGTGGCTGGTGAACTCCTTCCCCGAGCCGGCGATGAGCTACTTCGCGCAGGTCGTCGGCGATGGCGACACGGGTGAGCTCGAGGCGCTCCGCGACCGCATCGACCGGCTGCGCGACCAGGAGGCCTAGTGCCCCTCGACGGCTCGGGAGGCTTCCTGCTCTCCCTGCTGACGGAGTCGTTCGCGGTCCGGGCCCTGATCGGCTCGCTGGCCGCGGCGCTGCTCGCCCTGCTCGTGGTGCGCCGCGACGTGGTGCGCCACCGCACGGCCCGCCGGGTCACGGTGCTCGCCCCCGTGCTGGTGGCCGCGGGCGCGGCCGTCGCCGTGGCGCGCGAGGGCGGCGCCTACCTGCCGCAGCTGTGGGTGGCCGGCGGCCGCGGTCCCGCCGGGGAGATCCTGGAGCTGCTGGGGGAGTGGCGCGTGTTCGTGCCCGGCTCCGGCGTGGACGTCCTGGTCGGCGGCTACCTGGTCTGCGCGGGTGTGCTCCTGGGCCGGCGCGTGGCGGGCGCCCGGCGGCTGCGCCGGCTGCTCGCGGGCGCCATCGAGCCCGTCGGCTACGGCCGCCTGATGCCGGCCCTGCACCGGCTCAGCGCCAAGGTCGGCGTGCGCGCGCCGCGGCTCGTGCTGCTGGAGGACTGCCCGGGCGGGGCGTTCACCGCCGGCCTGCGCCGGCCGGTCCTCGCGCTGGACCCGGTGCTGGTGGACCGCCTGGACGACCGCGAGCTGGAGGGCCTGCTGGCGCACGAGCTGGCGCACCTGAGGCGCCGGGACAACCACGTGGGGCTGGCCGTGGGCCTGTTCCGCGACCTGGTGTTCTTCCTGCCCCCCGTGCACCTGGCGCAGCGCTGGCTGCGCCGCGAGCAGGAGGAGAGCGCCGACGAGCTGGCCAGCGAGCACACCGGCCGCCCGGTCGCGCTGGCCTCCAGCATCCTGAAGGTGTGGGACCGGCACCGTGAGCGCCCGCCGGCGTGGCGCCCGCGCCTGGCGTGCTCCGCGCTCGGCACGGCCGAGGCGGCGCCCGCGGCCGCCCGCGACGCGCTGGCCCTGCGCGTGGAACGGCTGCTGGAGGGCGGCGCGCGGGCGCTGAGCCCGCGCCGGCGGCGCCTGGAGATCGCCCTGGCGATGGCGCTGCTCGTGGCCGGCGGCCTGGCCGCCTGGGTCGTGCCAGGGTGGATCTCCCGGGACCTGAACGCCTACTCGCTGTCGTTCATCTACCTCACCGCGCCGGCGGCCGGCGAGGTCGAGGCGCCGGCGTTCGCGACGTTCCGGGCGCTGACCAGCGAGGCCTCGGCCCGCCCCGGCCTGCGGTCCGGGCAGGCGATGGCCGCCCCCGGCCCATCGGGCGAGGCGGCATCGGGCGAAAGGGCGGTGCGCGACCCGGCGCTGTGCCCGTGCGTGGAGTCCGTTGCCCAGCTGCGCGCGGGCGAGGTGTTCGAGGCCGACCCGCCGTCGCCCCGCATGCTGTGGCGCGAGGCGGGCCACGACGCCTGGCAGCTCAGCCGCCTGCGCGAGCGCGGCGGCCTGCACTCCCGGCCGCTGCTGACCCTGACGGAGGGCGGCCCGCAGATGGGCTTTTTCGTGGTCGGGCGCCCGCCCGCCTCCTAGCGGCGGGGAGCCGCCGGGCGCATCGGCTGCTACCATGCCGGTTCGACCCGTGGCGCGTCTGCGCCATCGAACGCCGGAACGCTGGAGGGACCGTGCTCACACCCATCCTGGTGGTGCTGCACATCATCGTGTCGCTGATCCTGATCATGCTGATCCTGCTCAAGTCCGGACGCGGCGGCGGCCTGTCCGACATGTTCGGCGGCGGCGCGATCACCTCCATGCAGGGCTCCACCGTCGTGGAGAAGAACCTCGACCGCCTCACCGTGGTGATCGGCGTGCTGTTCGGCGTCACGACGATCGTGCTGGCGCTCCGGCTCGTCTGAGCCGATGCGCCGGGCCCGGCGCACCACGCTGCTCCTGGTCGCCCTGGCCCTGGCGGCCGCGTGCGACCCCGGCGCCGCGCCGCCTCCCGCCGCGCCCAGTCCCGCGGGGGCGACCTCGGCGCCCCCGTCCGCGACGCTGCGTGTCGCGATCGACCGTCCGGACGCCCTCCTGCCGCAGCGCGCCGACGAGCAGGCCGAGCAGTGGCTGGCCGACGCCGTCTTCGACAGCCTGACGCGCTGGGGCCCCGACCTGCGGCCGGTTCCGGCGGCGGCGGTGTCGTGGAGCGCCGACGCGTCCCAGCGGGTGTGGACGTTCCGGCTGCGCGAGGACGCCGCCTGGCACGACGGGCGGCCGGTGCTGGCGGCCGACTTCGTGCGTGGCTGGCGGGCGCTGGTGCGCGCCGGGCGCATGGCGCACCTGCTGTTCGACGTGGAAGGCGTGGACGGCACGGATCCGGCGCGGGCGGAGCCGGCCGTCCGGGCGCTGGACGCGCGCACGCTGGAGGTGCGCCTGCGGCGGCCCTCCGCGGACTTCCCGGCCGTGGCCGCCCACCCCGCGCTCGCGCCGCTGCCGCCGGGCGCGGACTCGGCCGAGTACGCGGCCCGGCCGGTGGGCAACGGGCCGTTCGCCGTGCCCGAGGCGGGCGCCTCCAGCCGCTTCGTCCGCGTGGGGCGCT
Organism: Egibacteraceae bacterium; assembly: GCA_035553555.1. Classification (GTDB taxonomy): domain Bacteria; phylum Actinomycetota; class Nitriliruptoria; order Euzebyales; family Egibacteraceae; genus DATMKC01. The sequence continues at coordinate 3,031 of DATMKC010000203.1, forward strand.
TCCCCGGCTGGCGCAACGGCCCGGCGCCGGCCCTGGACGAGATCGTCTTCCAGGTGATGGACCCCGAGACCGCGTTCCTGGCCTTCCAGCAGCAGCGCGTGCACCTGTCGCCCGTGCCGCCGGGGGCGCTGACCGCCCTGCTCACCGAGTCTCCCGGGTCGGCGTGGCGCGGGGAGCGCGCCGTGCTGTACCTGCTGGGCATGGACCACACGCGCCCGCCCTTCGACCGGGTGGAGGCGCGCAGGGCGCTGAGCCTGGCGGTGGACCGTGTCGCGCTGGCCGCCGCGGTGTCCGAGGGCGCCGCCGCTCCCGCCGGCGGGCTGCTGCCCGCGTGGCTGCCGGAGGCCGTGCCCGAGCGCTGCGGCTCGTGCGTGCGGGACCCCGGCGCGGCGCGCGAGCTGTTCGCCCAGGCCGGCGTGACGGCGCTGCGCCTGAGCTTCAACACCGGCGCCGGCCACGAGACCGTGGCGCGGCGCGTGCGCGACGACCTCGCCGAGGCCGGCGTCGCGCTGGAGTTCGACGCCAGGCCCGGACCGGAGTTCCTCGCGGCCGCCCGCGCCGGCGAGCTCACCCTGTTCCGGCTCGGCTGGCAGCCGGACGTGCCGGTGGCCGGCGCGGTGCTGCGCCCGCTGTTGCACGGCGACGCCGTGCCGTCCGGGCCGGAGGGCGTCCGCCACAACCTCGGGCGCTACCGGGCCGCCGACGTCGACGCGCTGCTGGACCAGGCGCGCCAGACGGCGGCGCCGCTCGTGCGCGCCGCCACGTACCGCCGTGCGGCGAGGCTGGCGCTGGAGCGCGACCAGGCCGTGGTGCCGCTGTTCGTCTCGCGCCACCGGCTCGCCAGGGCGCCCGAGGCGGCGGGCCTGGCGCCCGACCCGATGGGGCAGGTGGACTGGGCCGCGGTGCGGCTGGAGCGCTAGGCGCGTGTCTCGGCGTAGTGGCAGGCGGCGGGGTGGCCGTGCCCGAAGCGGTCGGCGAGCTCCGGCACCTCCTGGGCGCAGCGGTCCTGGGCCTTCCAGCAGCGCGTGCGGAACACGCAGCCGGACGGCGGGCTCACAGGGCTGGGCACGTCGCCGCTGAGCACGATGCGCTCCCGCCGGCCCCGCAGCGCGGGGTCGGGGATCGGCACGGCCGACAGCAGGGCCTGGGTGTAGGGATGCGTCGGCCGGCGGTACACCTGCGGGCGCTCGCCCTGCTCCATGATCCGGCCCAGGTACATGACCGCCACGCGGTCGGAGATGTGGCGCACCACGGACAGGTCGTGGGCGATGAACAGGTAGGCCAGGCCCAGCTCGTCCTGGAGCTCGCGCAGCAGGTTCACGATCTGCGCCTGGATCGACACGTCCAGGGCGGACACCGGCTCGTCCAGCACCAGCACCTGCGGGTCCAGCGCCAGGGCGCGCGCGATGCCGATGCGCTGGCGCTGGCCGCCGGAGAACTCGTGCGGGAAGCGGTTGCCGTGCTCGGGCGACAGGCCGACCAGCCGCAGCAGCTCGGCGACGCGGCGTTCGCCGCCGCCGGAGGTCCACTCCCCGTGGATGCGCAGCGGCTCGGCCACGATGTCGCGCACGGTCATGCGCGGGTTCAGCGACGCGTACGGGTCCTGGAACACGATCTGCACCTCGCGGCGCAGCTCGCGCAGGCGCTTGCCCCTCCAGTTCGTGACGTCCTCGCCCTTGAACAGGATGCGCCCGGCGGTGGGCTCCAGCAGCCGGACCACCATGCGTCCCAGCGTGGACTTGCCGCAGCCGGACTCGCCCACCAGCCCCAGCGTCTCGCCGGCGTGCAGCGCCAGGTCCACGCCCTCGACGGCGTGCACGGTTGCCACCTGGCGCTTGAGCAGCCCGCCGGTGACGGGGAAGTGCTTCACCAGGCCCTCGACGCGCAGCACCTCCTCGCCCGCGGCGGCGCGCCGGTGCAGGTCCGCTCCGCTCGCGGCCACGCTCATGTCGCCTCCTCCCGGCGCTCCGCGCCGACCTCGGCGCGCACCGCGGCGGTGTGGGCTTCCATCTCCGTCCAGAAGTGGCAGGCGGCCTGCTGGCCGGGCAGGTCGGTGGCGTACAGCGGCGGCAGCTCGGTGCGGCAGCGCTCCCGTCCGCGCGACAGGCGGCAGCGCGGGTGGAAGGGGCAGCCCGACGGGACGTCGATCAGGCTCGGCGGCTGGCCGGGGATGGGCGACAGGCGCTCCTGGTCGCGGTCCAGCCGCGGCAGGCTCGCCAGCAGCCCCAGGGTGTAGGGGTGGCGCGGCCGGGCGAACAGCGTCTCCGCGTCGGCCATCTCCACGATGCGGCCGGCGTACATGACGGCGACGCGGTCGGCGAGCTCCGCCACCACGCCGAGGTCGTGGGTGATCAGGATGGTGGCCGCCTCGGTCTCCTTCTGCGCCGCCCGCAGGACGTCCAGCACCTGCGCCTGGATGGTGACGTCCAGCGCGGTGGTGGGCTCGTCGGCCACGAGGATCGCCGGGCGGTTCGCCATCGCCATGGCGATCATGGCGCGCTGGCGCATGCCGCCGGAGTACTCGTGCGGGTACTGGGCGGCGCGCTCCCGCGCGTCCGGCACGCCGACCAGCTCCAGCAGCTCCACCACGCGGCGGGCGCGCTCGCCGGCGGAACCGCCGGGATCGTGGACCGCCAGCGCCTCGGCGATCTGCTCGCCGATGCGCAGCACCGGGTTCAGCGACGTCATGGGGTCCTGGAACACCATCGCGATCTCGCGGCCGCGGATCTGCCGCAGTTCGCGCCCGCGCAGGCCCAAGAGCTCGCGGCCGCGCAGGCGGGCGCTGCCCGACGCGATGCGCCCGGGCGGCTGGGGGACGAGCCCGAGCAGCGCCATGGCCGACACGCTCTTGCCGGACCCCGACTCCCCGACGATGGCCAGCGTCTCGCCCGGGTACAGGTCGTAGTCCATGCCGGCGACGGCGTGCACCACGCCGTCGGGCGTGGCGAACTCCACCACCAGGTCGCGGACGCTGAGCACGGGCTCGCGCACGTTCATCGGCGCGGCTGGGTGGGGTCGAGGGCGTCGCGCAGGCCGTCGCCGATGAAGTTGATCGACAGGCAGATCGCCACGATCACCAGGCCCGGCATGGTCACCAGCCACCACTGCGTGAGCATGGAGCCCTGCCCGTCGGCGATCAGCTTGCCCAGCGCCGGGTTCGGCGGCTGGATGCCGAAGCCCAGGAACGACAGCGTCGACTCCAGCAGGATCGCCAGGGCCACCACCAGCGTCGCGTTCACGATGATCGGGCTGAGCGTGTTGGGCAGCATGTGGCGGAAGATGATGCGCGCGTCCCCGGCGCCGGAGGCGCGAGCCGCCTCCACGAACTCCTTCTCGCGCAGGCTCAGGTACTGGCCGCGCACCACGCGGGCGATGTTGGTCCACAGCAGCAGCGCCAGGATCACCGCGACGCGCATCGGGGAGCCGCGGCCCAGGTACGCGGCGGCCACCAGCAGCACCGCCAGGAACGGCACGGCGAGGATGAAGTCCACCAGGCGCATCAGCAGGTCGTCGACCCAGCCGCGGTAGTAGCCGGCGACGGCGCCCACCACGGTGCCGATGGTGGTGGACAGCACCGCGACGGTGAACGCCACGCGCACGGAGGTGCGCGCGCCGAACAGCACGCGGCTGAAGTAGTCGCGGCCGATCTTGTCGGTCCCCAGGATGTGCCAGCCGTCCAGCGTGGGTGCGCGCGAGCGGTTGCGCAGGTCGATCTCGTCGAATGCGTACGGCGCGATCTGCTCGGCGAACAGCGCCGCGGCCACGACGAGCAGCAGGACGGCGAGCGAGAACATCGCCAGCTTGTGGCGCACGAAGCGCCGCCGGAACAGCATCCACTGCGTCACCGGCGTGACGCTCAGGCCCTCGCGCTCCAGCTCGGCGGTGTCGCCGAGCGGCGCGTCGGGCGGCGGGTGGCGGATGTCGCTACTCATAGCGGATCCGCGGGTCGAGCAGGCCGTAGACCATGTCGGCGACGAGGTTGGCCACCACCACGATGATCGACGTGATCATGAGGAAGGCCATGACGGAGTAGACCTCGCGCGCCCCCAGCGCGCGCAGGAAGAACAGGCCCATGCCATCCAGGGAGAAGATGGACTCGGTGACGATGGCGCCGCCGAACGTGGCGCCGAAGTTGATGGCCGCGAGCGTGGCGATGGGGATGAGGGCGTTGCGCACCGCGTGCCGCCGCGTGACGGTGCCCTCGCGCACGCCCTTGGCCCGTGCGGTGCGCACGTAGTCGGCGTGCAGCGTCTCCAGCATGGACGCCCGCATGTAGCGGCTGTACAGCGCCACGTTGATGTAGGCGATGGCGATGATCGGCAGCGCCAGGTGCTGCATGCGGTCCAGGAGGAACGCCAGGCCGGTGCCCGGGTCCACCGATGACAGGCCGGACGTGTAGAACAGGCGCGTGCCGGTGGCGCGGTACAGGTTCGTGAACACCACCTGCAGGATCAGCGCGAACCAGAAGATCGGGATGGAGTAGCCCAGGAAGCTCACCACGGTGGCGGAGTAGTCGAACAGGGAGTACTGCCGCCGGGCCGACAGGATCCCGATGGGCACGCCGATCAGCAGCGACAGCACCTCGGCCACCAGCACCAGCTGCATGGTGTTCTTGAGCGCCCGTGTGAGGTCGGGCCAGATGGGGCGGCCGAACACGGTCTCGCCGAAGCGGTCCGTGACCGCCTCGCGCACCCAGTACCCGTAGCGCTGGGGCAGCGGCTCGTCCAGGTGCTTGCGCTCGATCACGTTGTCGATGGTGATCTGGCTGACGCCGGGCTTCAGGCGCAGCTCGGCGAGCGGGTCGCCCACGGACGCGACCCCGAAGAACACCACCACGCTGGCCAGCGCCAGCACGGGGATGCTGAACAGCAGGCGGCGGGCGACGTAGGTCAGCACTTCGGCGGGCTCGATGTGGGAAGGGGCGGAACGTGCGCCGCCTGGCCCGGGACGCCCTCGTGCTGAGGGCGCCGGGCCAGGCGGCTGCAAGTCACGTCACGATGCCTAGGCGGCGTCGGTGCGCGCCCACTCCTCGATGTTCCAGGTGGGGCCCCACTGCGTCGGGTTGTCCTGCATCCCGACCAGGGCGGAGCGCCACGCGAAGAACGTCGGCTTCTGGTACAGCGGCACCAGCGGGACGTCGGCGGCCATGAGCTCGTCGGCCTGGTTGTACAGGTCGGCGCGCTCCTGCTGGTCGATCGTGGCGTTGGTGGCCTCGATCAGGCGGGTGACCTCCTCGTTGCAGTACGAGTTGTAGTTCTGGCCACCGCCGCACATCCAGATGGTGTTGCCGCTCGCGGGGTCGGGGCTGCCGACCCACGCGAAGTTGAACATGCCCCAGGCGCCTTCCTTGCCGGCGATCAGGGTGGTGCCGAACGCCGTCGCGGCGTCCTGCAGCTTCGGCCGCGCCTCGATGCCGATCTCCTGCAGCTGGCTCTGGATGATCTCGAACTGCAGCTCGCGCAGCTCGTTGCCGGCCGTGGTCACGTACTCGAACGACAGGCGCTGCCCGTCGCAGGTGAAGATCTCGTCGTCACCTCGGGTGCAGCCGTTCTCCTCCAGCAGCGCGATCGCGGCCTCCGGGTCGTACTCCCAACGGTCCCAGTGCTCCTCGTAGGGCTCCTGGTTGTTCATCCAGATGACGTTCTGGAGCACGGTGGCCTCCGGGTACATCGGCGCGATCAGCTCCTGGGCCAGGGCCTGGCGGTCGATGCCCTGGATGATCGCCTGGCGCACGAAGGTCTGGTCCATGGGCGGCACCGCGAAGTTGAAGTCCAGGTGCTCCCACACCGGGCCGGCGCTCACCTCGTAGGTCACGCCGTCCAGCTCGCTGACCTGCTCCACCAGCTCCAGCTGCGGCTGGGGGTAGAACATGTCGATCTCGTCGCCGCGCAGCGCCTGCACCTGCGAGTTGGAGTCCTCGATGAAGCGGAACACCACCCGGTCCAGGCGCGGCTTCTGCTCACCCCAGTAGTTCTCGTTGCGGACCAGGGTGATGTTCTGCCCCTTGGTCCAGCTCTCGAACTCGAACGGCCCGGACGCCACCGGCACGGAGTCGTTCATCGCGGTGGCGATGTCCTGGCCCTCCAGCGCGTGGGCGGGAAGGATCGGCTGGGTGGAGAACATCTCGCGGTAGGCCGCGTAGGTCTCCGTGAACGTGTACTTGATGGTCTTGTCGTCGATGCGCTCGGTCTGGCCACGGTCGATCTTGTCGTAGCCGTCGCGCGACACGATGTCGAGGTCGGGGTTCAGGACCACGTCGAGCGTGAACTCGATGTCGTCGACGGTGATCGGCGTCCCGTCGCTCCAGACCGCCTCGTCCTTGAGCTTGTAGGTCACCGTGAAGGGGTCCTCGGTGACCTCCGGCTCGCCGTCCAGCAGCAGCGGCTCGTAGGAGAACTCGGGCGTGATGCGCCACAGCGGGTACAGCACCGCCTTCATCGGGATGGAGGTGGCCTGCAGGTTGCCCTCGTTGAACCACTCCATCAGGATCGCGGGCTCTTGGTCCTGCCCGAAGGTCACGGTCCCGCCGTCGACGGGCTCCCCCTGGGCCTGCTCGGTTTCGGTGGCGTCACCGTCCGGCTCCGTGCCGCCGTCCCCGCCGCCGCACGCGGTGGCGAGCATGGCGAGCGTGACCAGCAGCAACAGCCAGCGTGACGGGCTGCGCGTGAATCCCTGCATTCGGATCCTCCTGAAAACGGGCTTCGCAAGGCCCAGACCCTACCGGACGACCGGGTGGCCGCCGCTTCAACGTTGCGCAAATGTCCGGCATTCGGTTCCACGCCGACTACCGCGATAGTGCGGGACCCTACCAAGCATCCCCCTGTTCGGGGAGGGGCATGCACCCGATCCGACGGCCGCGTGACGCGGCTCAGCGGGCCGCGGGCATGCCGTCCTTGCGCCAGTCGCCGGCCGCACCCCAGGAGCGCGCAGGCATCTCCAGGGGCCACACCAGTTGCGCCCCGCCGAACCCGGGCACCGGGTCCTCCACGCGCACGTCGTGGCCGCGCGCCGCCAGGGCCTCCCGAACGGAATCCGGGATGCCGGGCTCGACGGCGACGCGCCGGCCCCCGTCGACCCGCCAGCGCGGCGCGTCCGCGGCCGCCTGGGGACCCTGGCCGTGGGCCAGGATCCGCAGCAGCAGCTGCAGATGGCCCTGGGCCTGCATGTGCCCGCCCATCAGGCCATAGCTCAGCAGCGGGCCGGCGGGGCCGAGCACCATGCCGGGGATGATCGTGTGGAAGGGGCGCTTGCCGCCCGCCACCACGTTGGGGTGGCCGGGCGTCGTGACGAAGCCCGCGCCGCGGTTGTGCAGGGCGATGCCGGTGCCCGGCACCACCACGCCGGAGCCGAAGCCCATGTAGTTGGACTGGATGAAGGAGACGGCGCGGCCGCGGCGGTCCGCGGCCGCCAGGCACACCGTGCCGCCCCGTCGCGGCTCGCCGTGGCCGGGGTCGCCCGCCTGCGCGAGGTCGATGCGGCCGGCGCGCTCGTCCAGGTAGCCGGCGTCCAGCAGCGCCTCGGGCGCCACGCGCATCGCGGCAGGGTCCGCGACGTGGGCGTAGGCGTCGGCCAGCGCCAGCTTGGTGGCCTCGATCGCGACGTGCATGCCGTCCGGGCTGTCCGGGTCCAGCGCGGCGCCGCGCCGGTCCACCAGCCCGGCGGCGATCAGGGCCGCGATGCCCTGCCCGTTGGGCGGCAGCTCCAGCAGGCGGGCGCCCAGGGCCTCCAGCGCCAGCGGCGCCACCCATTCCGGCTGGTGGGCCGCCAGGTCCTCCTCGCGCAGGGCGGCGCCGGCCGCGCGTGCGGCCGCGGCGGTGCGGGCCGCCAGCTCGCCGCGGTAGAAGGCCTCGCCGCCCGTGCCCGCGATCGCCTCCAGCGTCTCGGCGTGCGCCGCGGACGCCCAGCGCTCGCCGGCCGCCGGCGGGCGGCCGCCCGGCAGGAAGACCTCGGCGAAGTCCTCCAGGCCCGCGTAGGTGAACGGCGCGCGGCTCCACATCGCCGCCACCACGGGCGCCACGGGATGGCCGTCGCGCGCGTGCCGCACGGCGTCGGTGAACAGCGCGGCGAAGGGCAGCGCGCCGAAGCGCTCCGACAGGGCCGCCCAGGCCGAGACCGCGCCGGGCACCGTGACGCTGTCCCAGCCGAGCAGCGGCATGGCCGCGGCGCCGCGCAGCCGGGCGGCGTCGAGCAGGGCGGGGGAGCGCCCGGACGCGTTGAGGCCGTGGACCGACTCGCCGTCCCACACCAGCGCGAACGCGTCCGCGCCGATGCCGTTGGAC
>DATMKC010000204.1:0-4277 GCA_035553555.1 Egibacteraceae bacterium
ACCGCGCGCACTGCGAAGCCGTCCTGTGCCTGCTCGACGTGGGCGGCGCGCGCCTCGCGCACCAGGCCGGCCATGCGCCAGCGCAGCTCTTCCACACCCTGGCCGGTCACCGCGCTGCCGACCAGGACCTCCCAGCCGTCCGCCTCCAGGTCGGGGCGCACGATCTCGGCCGTGTCGGGATCCGCGTCGGCCTTGTTCAGGAACACCAAGGCGGGCCGGTCGAGCAGGTCCGGCATGTAGGCGCGCAGCTCGTCGACCACCGTGGCCAGGTCCTCGCGCGGGTCGCGCTGCTCGTAGGTGGCGCAGTCCAGCACGTGCACCAGCGCCCCGGCGCGCTCGACGTGGCGGAGGAACTGATGGCCCAGCCCGCGGCCCTCGCTGGCGCCCTCGATCAGGCCGGGCACGTCGGCGACCACGAAGTCGGCGTCGTCGGCGCGCACGACGCCGAGGTTGGGCGCGAGCGTGGTGAACGGGTAGTCGGCGATCTTCGGCTTCGCGGCCGACAGCCGCGCGATCAGCGAGCTCTTGCCGGCGTTGGGGAAGCCGACCAGCGCCACGTCGGCGACCAGCTTGAGCTCCAGGACGATCCAGCGCTCCTGGCCCGGCTCGCCGTACTCGTGGAACATCGGCGCCCGCCGCGCGGACGTGCGGAACGCCGCGTTGCCGCGGCCGCCGCGGCCACCGCGCGCGGCGGTGTACTCGTCGCCCTCGGCGAGCAGGTCGGCGAGCACGTTGCCGTCGGGGTCCTTGACCACGGTGCCGCGCGGGACCAGCAGCACCACGTCGTCGCCGTCGGCGCCGCGACGCAGGTCGCCCTCGCCGTGGCGGCCGCCGGCCGCGGCGCGGTGCGGCCGGTGGTGGTAGTCGACGAGACTGGCGACGTCGTGGGTCGCGCGCACGACGACGCTGCCGCCGTGGCCGCCGTCGCCGCCGTCGGGGCGGCCGCGGGGCTCGAACGGCTGGCGCGCGAAGGACGTGACGCCGCTGCCGCCGCGGCCGCCCTTGACGTGGACCTTGACCTCGTCGATGAACATGAAGGCCCAGCCTAGCGGCGGCCCCGATCGCGGCCGGACGGGCGCCGTGCGGGCGGGAGGTTGGCGCGTCAGGCGACGGCGGCGAGGCGGGCGGCCAGGCGGTCCGCCACCGGCCGCACCACCTCGGGGGTGCGGGGGTAGGCGGCGGTCACCGGGTAGGAGGCCCGCACGGCGCCGCCGGCCAGCACGACCACGCGGTCGGCGAACAGCAGCGCCGCGTCCTGGTCGGACGCCGCGACCAGTGTGGTCAGACCCAGCCCGGCGAAGCTGGCGAGGTCGGCGACCGCGAGCGACCTGGCCTCGGGGGAGAGGCCGGGGAAGGGGTCGCTCACGGCCAGCGCCCGCACGCCGACGCGCGCCGCCTGCTGGGCATGGATGCGCAGCGTGCCGCCCTGCGCCGCGATCGCGCCGTCGACGGGGAGCGCGCCGTCGACGGCGGCCGCGAACGCCTCGGCCATCGCGCCCGCGCCCTCGCCGACCAGCGCCACCGTCTCACCCTCCAGGACGTCCAGTCCCGGCAGGTGGGCGAGGTAGCGCGGCTGCCGCCCGTTCGCCCAGGTGGCGGCGAGCAACTCGTCGAGGGTCAGGCCGATGCGCGTCATGCGGGCAACGGTAGCGGCGCGGCGAGCAGCGCCCAACGTGGAAACAGTGGGAACCTCGGTCGGCGACAGTGAGAACAATGCAAAACGCCCCGGCCGCTCGGCCAGGGCGTTCACTGTGGGCGGAAACCCTCGTATCCGAGGGTTTGTGCCCACTGTGGGCGGAAGTCGGCGTCAGCCGGTGATGACCTCGGCGTACTTGCGCGGCCCGGAGGTCCGGAACGCCACCGTGCCGTCGACCAGGGCGAACAGCGTGTCGTCGCCGCCGCGGCCGACGTTGCGGCCCGGGTGGATCTTGGTACCGCGCTGGCGCACGATGATCGAGCCGGTGGTGACCGTCTCGCCGCCGTAGCGCTTCACACCCAGGTACTTCGGGTTGGAGTCGCGGCCGTTGTTGGTCGAGCCGCCGCCCTTTTTGTGAGCCATGGGATTCTCCTAGGCGTCGATCGTCTCGACCCGGATGCGGGTGAGCGACTGCCGGTGACCGTTCTTGTTGCGGTAGCCGGTCTTGTTCTTGTACTTGAACACCGTGAGCTTGGGGCCCTTGCGCTGCTCCACCACGGTGGCGGTGACGGTGGCCTTGGCCAGCGCGTCCTTGGCCGTGGTGAGCGCGCCGTCGTCGGCGATCAGCAGCACGGGGCGCAGCGCGACCTTGCCGTCCTCACCCGGGACGAGCTTCTCGACGTCGAGGGTGTCCCCGACCTTCACGCGGTACTGCTTCCCGCCTGTGGCGACAACGGCGTACATCGAAGGTGCTCCTGATTTTCGGACAAAGGAAAGGCGCGCCTGGGCGCACCGGTCCCGACAGTGTAGGACCGGGCCGCCAGACGGGCAACTAGACGATGCGCTCCACGATCTTCGCGCCGCGGCCCTCGCAGACCTCGCACTTGGTGGTGAAGCTCTCCTGCAGCCCCACGCTGACGTTCTTGCGCGTCATCTGCACCAGGCCCAGCTTGGAGATCTCCATCACGCGGCTCTTGGTCTTGTCCCGCGCCAGCTCGCGCTTGAAGCGCTTGAGCACCTCGTCGCGGTTGGCCGGCACCAGCATGTCCACGAAGTCGATGACGATGATGCCGCCCATGTCGCGCAGCCGGAGCTGCCGCGCGATCTCCTCGGCCGCCTCGATGTTGTTCTTCAGCACCGTGGCCTCGAGGTTGCGCTCACCGACGAACTTGCCGGTGTTCACGTCGATGACCCACATCGCCTCGGTCTTCTCGACGATGAGGTAGCCGCCGGACTTGAGCCACACCTTCTTCTCCAGCGCGCGGCGGATCTGGTTGGTGACCTCGTAGGCGTCGAACAGGTTCGCCGGCGCGTCGCCGCCCTCGCTCGCCTCGATCGGGTGCGCCTTGACGCGGTCCACCAGCTCCGGGCTGACGTCGCCCAGGTAGTCGCGGATCTGGGACGCCAGCTCCTCGGAGTCCACGATCAGCTCGGTGTACTCCGGGCCGAACACGTCGCGGATGACGCGGATGACCAGGTCCGGCTCCTCGTAGACGGTGTCCAGCGGCTTGGCCTTCTTGGCGCGCTCGTCCACCTGCTCCCAGATGCGCACGAGGCGGCTGACGTCGGCCTCGAGCTGCTCGCGCGTGGCGCCCTCGGCGGCCGTGCGCACGATCAGTCCGAAGCCCTCCGGGCGAATCGCCTTGAGGATCACGCGCAGGCGGTCGCGCTCGTCGTCGGGCAGCTTGCGGCTGATGCCGAGCATGCCCTCGCCGGGCGCCAGCACGCAGTAGCGGCCGGCGATCGACAGGTGCTGGGTGAGCCGGGCGCCCTTGGTCCCCATCGGGTCCTTGGTGACCTGCACCAGGACGGTCTGGCCGGCCTTGAGCTGCTCCTCGATGCGCGGCAGCTCGCCGTCCAGGTCGGCCTCGTCGTAGTTGACCTCGCCGGCGTAGAGCACGCCGTTGCGCCCCTTGCCGATGTCGACGAACGCCGCCTCCATGCCCGGCAGCACGTTCTGCACGCGACCCAGGTAGATGTTGCCGACGTAGCTCACATCCTGCTTGCGGGTCACGTAGTGCTCGACCAGCGTGCGCTCCTCCAGCACCGCGATCTGCGTGCGCTCGCCGCCCACGGTCACCAGCATCCGGCGCGGGGGCGACTCGGCGATCACGCGCCGCACCTCGTCGCTCACCCCGCCGATCGGGCGCCGGCCCGTCGCCCGCCCGCGGCCGCGCGTCGCCGTGGGGCCGCGGCGGGCGCGCGCCTGCAGGCGCGTGGGCGTCTCGTCGTCGTCGTCGCCGGCCGGGGCCTTGGCGTCGGCGCGCGCCGGGGTCTTGGCCTTGGGCTCCTGGCGCGCCGGGGCGTCGCCCTCCGCGGCCTCGTCACGCGCGGTGCGGCTGCGGTTGCGGTTGCGGCCGCCGCGCCGGCCGCGGCGCGTGCGCTTGAGCACCGGCCGGTCGCCGCCCTCCGCATCAGCCTCCTCGTCCTGGCCGGCCGCCTCGTCCTGGCCGGTGTCGTCGGCGGTGGACGCCTCCGCCTTCGCGGCGGCGGGACGCCGCTTCGGCGCCGGCTTGGCGTCGGCGCCGGGCGACGCGCCGGGCGACGCGCCGGAGCGGCCCGCGCCCCGTTCGCGGTCGCGTGCCGCCGGCACGGGGAAGGCGGCCGGCGCCAAGGCGCCCAAGAAGGACGCCGACGCCCC